>CAYWFC010000006.1:0-35940 GCA_964457935.1 uncultured Lachnospiraceae bacterium | reverse complement strand
TAGAAGACTACTAGGTTGATAGGTCAGGAGTGGAAGTGCAGTAATGTATGTAGCGGACTGATACTAATAGGTCGAGGGCTTGATCACCACACTTTATTGTGTAGACTCTTAAATTTACAAATCATATAATATGCAGTTGCGATTGTTCTGGCAATCACTTATGATATTCATAGCCTTATGGCTCGGATATACCAAGGTGGTGATTATAGCTAAGGAGATACACTTGTTCCCATACCGAACACAAAAGTTAAGCCCTTAAACGCCGACGATATTGTGCGGGAGACTGCATGAGAAAATAGGAAGTTGCCATCTACCTACAAAGACATCACTCTGACGAGTGGTGTTTTTTTTGTTATATTCAGACGAGTGATGTTTTTGTGCTATACTCAGATGGGTGGTGTTTTTTTGTATCATACCTATATGGGTGGTGGTGTTTTTTGTGTCATTGATGCTAAGTGTGCTCAAAAAAGGTCATAAATGCGCTAAAAAATGCAAAATAATGGCATATTTATTTGATTTTTTCGTCAGTAGTGTATATAATATATTATATTGAACATTTATGGAGTGGAAATAATGGAATGTATTTACTGTAAAAAATCTATACCAGACGGCAGTCGAGTGTGTATGTACTGCGGGCGTACTCTCAGTGATGAGCTGTACGTAGCAGGCTCTGAGCCAGTGGTCGTAGCACCTGTAGGCGCTAGTCAGCCGACATACGAGGCGATGCCACAGACTGCAGACATCTCTGCGCCTCAATCTGCACCTGCTGAGAATATAGACAGCAGTATATATTTTCCAAAGGACAAAAAAGTTAGATTTTTTGGCGTAGTATCTGTATTGCTATCCATATTGACGTTATTGGTGACGCTGGTGTGTGCTGGTAGCCTAGTGATACTCGCGCTCAAAGTCGCAGTAAGTAATAAAATACTGGTATGGGTATTCGGCACATTACCTAGATATCTCATATATACCAAGCCATATAAATATTTGGCGTACATCCCTGCTGGTCTAAACCTGCTGTGCTCCATACTGCACATATCTATCAATAAACGCAAGTCAAATGTCGCGACTTTAGTATTCGCTATCATCACATCTATAGTATATGTGGCTATGATATCAGAAGGCTATGGCTATATAGTGGAATTGATAACGGCATAACAATCTGTCCAAACAAAATATCCTATCTGTGTCGATAGGGTATTTTTTTGTGTCAAAATGCGGATAAATATCAAAAAAACTATTGACTTTCTAGTATTCCATAATGTTACACTGAGATATCGAAGGAGTGGAATATCATGAAAGTAGTAGATAACAAGTCAACCAAAAAGTTTATAAAAGAACTAAAAAGATTGAACAAAAACATCAAAATAGAAACGGCTAGATACGGCGACAGCATTATATTGATAGACAATTTTAATGCGCAAAAGGTGAAACTGCCAGCAAATTGGCATTATGATGCCAGACTGGGCTTCATCCACACAGACACGTCGAGAAATGCCGAACTAGGTGGTGACAATATGTCCTACATCAGGTCGGCGAATATGGAACTAAAGCGCATCAACGACGTAGATGACCTAGCGCGCGAATTACAGCGTGTCAATCCATTGGCGCAAATCAAAGTGGATTATTCATCCAATGAGCCTAAAATAACGTCGTCTATAGGGCTAGATAAGCTGAATTATCCAGAGAATTTTTATTACAATGAGAAAAACGGCATCACCAACAAGCACAATACTAGAGGTCAGTACATAAACGTGGACATTGAGCGCGTGGCTAGCGTCATAGATGACAATCTAAAACTTCTGTCAGAACTAAGGATATTGAACCCTAATGCCAATATCAAAATCGACCCACTCGAACTAGTGAATGGCGATTTGAGCAAGATATCATCCAATATATCTGCAGACAAACTAACTCTACCAGACGGCTTCGAATATGACGAGAAAAACGGCATTACGAACAAGCACCACACTACCACAGGCACATACATTTCGTGCGCAGTAGAGCATAGCGAGATAAACGACGCCTACGACATGGCGCGAGAACTGGTGGACCTAAACGCCAACCTAGCAGTAGAATTACGCAAAGAAGGCGAACGTATAGTCATCAAGACCTCTGAGGACGCTCAATCTCTGCAATTACCATACGGGTATCACCTGAATAATGGCGTGATCAGCAATGGTACGAAAGACTATGTCGGTATGGCATTTGCCTGCGAATCGCCTAAAAAATCAGTAGTAGGTCAAGTCAAAGACGCAGTGCGCGACGTCAAGAACAAAGTGCAAGACGAAGTCGCCCATATCCAAGGCTCTGTGGCACAAAAGAAAGCATTAAAGAAACTAAATCCACTGAAATTTAGCGACGTCAAGGATTATTTCGACAAATACACTATCGGCACGAAAAACGGCAAACTCATCGCCATAGACCGCGCCACAGACAAAGTCATCACCGACGAGGACATAGTCAGCAAGGTGCATTTCGCGTCAGCGTGGGTCGAAGCATGTGGTCAGGATGTGTCGTTGTCTGGAGTGCAGACTGCAGACGGCATAGACCAGCGCCAGTACGAATATGCCTTCAATAAAGGCGCCGAGAGTACTTTTAATTCACTGATAGGATTTATTAGTGGCAATTTCGGTCAAAAAGTCCAGATCGAAGATATGGCGTCATACGCCTCCTCTATGACAGGCTACAAATATGCCGATAGCATAGTGAGCGCATTGCTCACCGACCACTCAGCAGAGCAGATGAATATGATTAGGACAGAATTGTCAAAATCTGCCCACGCCGTCCAGATCCAAAACTCTCAAAAGCACGAAATGTAGTTTTGGCAGGTCATTAATGCATTTTTCGCTCCAAAATACTAATACTAACACTAATATACACCCCAAATGCGAACAAAAATAAATATTTGCGCGTCCCAATAGACAAAATAATATAAAAAAATTATACATTTTTGTCAGAAACCCTTGACTGCGGGGGGGGGTATGCTAAAATAGTGGATAATAACGGAGGTCGGAAATGACAAAAATAAATAAATTCAAAACATTTGTGACAGTCTTGCTCCTATGCGTCATAGCACTCGGCAGTGCAGGTTGCTTCGGGCTAGGGGACAAAGATGACGAAGGCAAACCGGTGTTTACCGATGACAACAAGTATGTGTATTTTGGGATGTTCCCACAGACACTAAAGGCAGAAGATGTCACTATCACTGACGCTGTGCGTGATGCTAATGGCTACTACACAGGCTCAGACGGCGAGAAATATGCTAAACAAACGGTTATTTATTGTCCTGATTTAGATGATGAAGATTGTACTCCAGAGTTTTGGGCAGAATACGCTATGAATAAAGCAGAAGACGGCAGAGTGATGACCATAGGTCAAGACTATTACTTCAAAGTAGAGCCTATCAAATGGAGAGTATTGTCATCTGCAGACGGCACATATTTCTTAGTATGTGACACTATACTACGTGGCTTGGCATATCAGCCAAACTATACTAGTGAAGAAGGCGACGACTATGATAGAGATTACTATGCTACAGATAATGCGGGTAATATTCTAAAAGATAGCGATGGAAATGAAATATATGCTAATAACTATAAGTACAGCAATTTGCGTAGTTACCTGAATAATGATTTCTACAACAGCGCATTCACCGTTAGTCAAAAAGAGATGATCGACCTGACTACAGTAGACAATAGCATTAGTAGCATTTATTTGCCTAATCATTCCTACGAAGATGATCCAAATATCACTATCAATTATACATATTTCTGTGAAAACACATCGGACTATGTATTCGCACTTAGTGAGAATGATGTATTTAATACTGCATATGGATTCAGTAACAGTGTAGGCGAGTTTGCTGATACAGATCCTTTCAAATTTTGGAAAACCACAGACTATGCTAAGGCTACAGGTGCTATGACTGTGACACAAAAATGTATAGATGAATGGTATGAATTTGATGACCCAGCTGAAGAATTAGTTTATTTAGGTTCAGGAATAGTATGGCTTCGTACACCAGATGAAGCCTATAGCGGATTAGCTTCTTACATCGATGGTAGTTACATTGGTGCTAGAGAAGATAGTGTAGGGATATATAATTATTCATATGGTGTGGTGCCTGCTATAAGGGTCACTATTTAATGGTATTTTGACATTTTATATATAAAAAAATAACTGCTGAGAGTAGCAGTTATTTTTTGTGCGTAGGGGGGATACTATAGTTTAGTAGTTTTGTGTGTGTGTGGGGGGGGGATTGGAGTATAGGGATATCGTGGTATGAGATTAGGAGTATTATTTGCATCGGAGAATGAGACTAGGGGATTTTGATTAGTTAGATTACGAATATATCTATTCTAGGGGTTAGCCGTAGGTGAATTCGACCACGCTACCGTCGAGAGCGTCTTGGTACACTATGAAGTAGCCGTCGCTCATAGGGTCGTCGGGGTCGAGTGGGAGCCACTGGTAGTTGGCGCCTAGTTCAGCTGGGGCGGTGGCGTTGTAGCGAGCGGGCACGGCGTAGGCTAGGTATTTGATGTCAGTGCCGTCGTAGATGATACCTATGGAGTAGGTGGTGTCGTCGTATTCGTCCAATACTTTGATGAATTTCGAATGGGCGATGATGCGGTTTAGGTCGGGGTCGAGTGGGTATTTGGAGAGCATCTCGTCTATCTGGTCAGATATGAGCGAGAGAAAGTCAGATACTTCGTTATTCGGCTCTGCAGGCTCTGTGACATCAGTCTGGGTGATAGGCGGTGTGGGCTGAGGCTGGGAGATATTCTCGATGTAGGTGTCGGCGGTCTGGGCGTTCTCAAACTGGGAGAAAAAGTCGCTCTGAGAGCCGTCAGTGGCGGTATTTTCGGCGTCGACGCGGTAATCAGGTGGAGAGTTTTCGGCATTGGTGTGATAAAAATCATCTTTGTACACGCAATGGTCGCACTGTGGCTGTGGTGCAGGCTCGGGCTCAGGCTGGGCTGGTGCAGGCTCAGGCTCGGCGGTCATGCATTCGTCTATGAGCGCCTCTGTCTCGGGGTCTATGTCGCCCCAAAAGATAGACTGTTCGTTAAAGAACATATCGCCATAACTACCACCCGACATGACGATGTCTTTGTCCGTCGTGAGCAGGGCGCAGTAGATGTCCTGCGTCAGGTCCAGCGTCTCGGGCAGGTCGAAGTGATAAAAGCCTTGGTTTTTGGTCAGTTTGGCTTGGAAGACCTGATTTTTGTAATACAATCCCGCGAATGTGTCCGCTGTCAGGGCAGGGGAATTGTACAGGCGGAGTTTGCCTGTGGGGCTACCTTGGTCGGTCAGGGTGAGTATGGCTTTTGCGCCATTGGGATCGTTGTCTGCTGTGCTCAATATAATAGTCTTATTCATATTTACCTCATCTCTATTTTATTATGTTTAGAATGCGATATTTTGGGATAAAATGTGTGATTTTGGCGAAGTTTCGCATTTTTGCGCGCTGGTATGGGCATCAGACGCGCGGTATTCGTTTATCTTATATGCAAAAGTGGGAGTTTTGTGTTATTTTTTTCGGCAAAAGTCACGCATTTCATTGACAATAAAAAAAAATAAATGTATTATTATGTGTACGATTAGAAATAATTAGTTAGGAGTATATATGTCAAAGATTAGGAAAATTTTAGTATGTTTTATGCTCACTGTGGTGGCAGTGGGGCTATGTAGTTGTGGCAAAGGCGCTATCTCTCGCCCAGCCAAGACTGACGCTGTGGTCGGCAACGGCAGTAGTGCTGTGCAGAAAGGAGAGTATCTGTACTTCACGAACGGATATCTCTCGCGCGACACTATCACCAAAGGCAACAGGAAAGACACTCGTGTCAACGGCGCCATATATGTGACCAAACTGGTCAATGGCAAGCCTGATGTGGACGACACAGGTGCGCTAAAGAGTTATGACGTGATATATGACAATATCGCAGGCTATGAGCAGACAGATTTATATATTTTCGGCGACTATTTGTATTTTACTGCGCCTGGCACCGATATGCTGAAGTCAGGCAGTGTGGCAAAAGACAAGACTGTGTTTTACCGCATTAGATTGGACAAATCTGGCAGTCTGAGCAGTATATACACCACCAGCAACGACGGCGAGTACGTGGAATATGCCTTTTATGGCAACGCCAAGACTGTCAAATTGCTAGTATTGGAGCGCGAATCAGCGAGTGCAGAAGGTGTGCTATATAGCATAGATGCTTCGAGCAAGTCAAAGAAGAAACTGGCTAGCAATGTGACATCTATATATTTCCCTACTGCGAGAGACAATGCTGAGCAGGACACTGCGTGTGCGAACAATGTCTACTATACTACTAGCCTGACTGAGGACGAAACTGACGCAGGTGTGACTGGCAACAAACTGTATCATCTCAACGCACTGACTGGCGACACTGACCTAGTGTATGGCGGTCTAGATGACGGCAATCAAGAGACTTACAAAGTAGTGTACGCTGACGCTAATCATCTGTACTACGAGATGACTGATGATGTAGACACTTTAGTGTACAGAGCTAGTCTGTCTGACGGCGAGATCGCCAGCACTGACGCTATGAATATCAGCAGTGTGTATACTTATACGAAATATCTGGCGCTGACTAATAGCACGAGAGGCGTAGACTGCTTGATAGGCTTCACTGGCTCAGCAGTGCATATTTTGGGCGCCACTCTGCCAGAAGTAGTGCTGGAGAATGCCAGCGATGTGTTATTCGCCAATGACCAGTACCTGTACTACACTGACGGCTCTAGCATATACAGGATAGACCTAGTAGGCGAGGGCAAAGGCGACATTGAGACTCTAGTGAGTGCTGACAGCGAGCAGATAATGCTCAGCGCAGGCATAGACTTCGACGACAGATATGTGTATTACTATATGAAAAACGATAATAGCAATTATTACCTGAAGAGGCTAGACTTGCTAGACACCACTGACGACGGTAGCGGATATGCACAAGCATGGGTATGCGTATGGGACAAGAGCGACGTGCCAGAAGTGGAAGAAGACGCATAAATATCAAAAAAAGACACTTATTTGAGTATAAGTGTCTTTTTTCGTATAAAAAATCCACTCGGGCGAGTAGATTATTTGTCTGCATTGACTGCCACATCACCGCACAGCACATCGTTGTAAGAATATGTCAGAGTGGCGTTGTCCAGCATTTTTTGCAGATTTCGCACAGTAAATACGCTATTGTAAATATTCTCCACCACAGCGTCGAATGACACTATGCGATTTCGTCCGCGATTGACTGTGAGACTGACTTCTTTGCCTTTTAGCTGAGTGATTTTGGTCTTTATCTCTGTCAGAGTGAGGGGTTGTTTTCTCATAATATTTCCTTTTCGTTATTTTTAACAAAAAATGGAAAAATTATTCGCGAATTTTATTTTTTAGAGCAGATTGTACCTATCGGCATTGATGATAGCGCCTGAGATGCGGTCGCGCGCCTCTGGTATGGTGTGCTGAATGTCTTTGATGAGATTTTTGACATATTCGCGCTGGGTGTTCTTATTGGCAGGGCAGGTGCTCTCCAATATGGGCAGAGTTTTGGCTTGGGCTCTGATATATTTCTCATCAGTGAGATACAGTGGGCGGATGAGAGTGATGTTCGCTTTGGACATATGGGACTTGGGTTGCATAGTGCTGAGTCTGCCTTCGTACAGCATGGACAGCATAAATGTGTCCGCTACGTCGTTTAGGTGATGTCCGAGTGCGAGTTTGTTACAGCCATATTTTTGACACAGGGTATTTAGCGCTCCTCTGCGCATTTTGGCACACAGCGAGCAGGGATTTTTCTCATGACGGATATCGAACACTATCTGCTGGATGTCAGTGCGCTCTATGACGTAAGGCACGCCCAGCTCGTCACACATGTGCTGTATGTGCGAATAGTCCGTCCTACCACCGCTGATGTCTATGGTGACTGCTATTAGGTCAAAATCATTGTCAGTGTAGCGCTGATACTGTGCTAGCGCCTTGAGTAGCACTAGGCTATCCTTGCCACCGGATATGCCGACTGCGATTTTATCTTTTTTGTCTATTAAATGATATTTTTTATCCGCTTTTGTCAATAAACTCATTATTTTTTTCATAATTTTTTACCATTTATAATTTAGCAGTTTTTGCCGTAATTATCAAGCATTTTTGACAAATAAATAAATTAAATAATTATGATGAAAAAAATAATAAAATAAAAATAATTAAAAATAATATTTTATTCATTTTTTATATTTTTTGTATTTTAATTTATTATTTTTTTATTTTTTGGTGCATTTATATCATTGACTATTTTTGAAATATTTTATATAATTTTTATATATGTAATATATAAAAGTCTTAGTGTATTTATTTAGATAAATTGCTAACACTAAAATTGGGGTATCAAATGAAAAAAATATTATCAGTATTAATGCTTAGTTTAGTAGCCTTGATGGGGCTAGTCTTCGTCGGGTGCAAGGACGAGAAGATAAATATAGAAGTGTATTTCAGGACTTCGACCGCAGAGGGGGAAGAATATTCTTTGCTGTCAAAGAATGACCACGTGAACATCACGTTGGACGCAGACAGCGCGGACGACGTCGAGTACTACATAGACATCAGGGTCAAGATCACCAAAGGCAAAGTGAATATCTCTGACAAGGCGATATTATTAAACAACACCAGTGACGCCATCACTGTACCAGCCAGCGTGGACTTTGACGAAGACCTACAGGTGGCTATAGCGCGCGTGATCATCAATGGTGGTGGTGCGCCAATACTGACTATCAAGAGCACTGAAGGTGGCTCTGTCGAGATACCTATCAATATCGAGATACCTGTCACTGGTATAGAGCCAAACCTTTATTACCACCCAGCAGTCGTAGCACGTGACAATACTATGACTTTGGATAGCAGTAAGTTACTGAGCTTTTATCCAAACAACAGCCGTCGCGTGACTACACAGCGCGGTGTGACATATACGTCGAAGACCCCCGGCGTCAGTGTCAAAGACAACAAACTAGTGTTCGGCGATGATTACCAGGGCGGAGATATCACACTGACAGCCACATCCAGTAGCGATACTAGCATATCTACCGATGTGAACATAGCAGTAGTGAGCAATCTAGGCGATTATCCAGTGACGATGAATTACGACAATGGTCAGCCTATCGACAGCAATATAGATTTGTACGCTAAGAGTGACTATTCTACTGTCGGGGTGACACTGGCTCTAGGTACCGACGCCCTGCTACACAGTGATAGCATAGCAGTGTCACACACAGCGGACAAGAAGAATGTCGTATCTATCACTGGCACAGATGTATTTAATATTAGCGCATTGCAGAAAAACACTGTCAATGTCACATTCGCCTTCGAGTATCAGGGCTTGGACTTCGCAGGGCAGAAGCCAGTAGCGACCAAGACTGTCAAGGTCAATGTGAAAGAATTGGCATCTAATATGCAGATAAACAACATCTCTGCAGACAATATGTCATACTACGTGTACGACACATATGAGGGCAAAGACGGGCTAGAACTGTACTTCAGAGCCATACCACTCACTAGCGAAGCCAAGATACACTTGTCCTACGTATCAACGGACGATATAGGCACTTTGCTCGTGACCAAGAATGGCAATGCTATGGCATACACTAGCGAAGGCTATGTATTGGAGAACAATGACAAACTAGTACTTAGCCTGAAAAAAGACGCAACCATTAGCGCTACATCTACTATAGAGATGCAAGCGAAACTCTTGACCACGCCAAAGACATTCGCTGGCAAAGACGTCGAAGCACAATATGTCACCAAAACTATCACTCTGACCCCAAAGAAAATATACACCAATGTGGAATTGATGCAAGGTACTACTACCTGCGACACGTATTCCGCTACACAGTTGGCGAGAGGTAAAGACAGTGAATTTAGACTAGACTTTAGCCCAGAGAATGTGGATATAGCCAATACGACTATCACGCTAAAGAAAGGCAATGTCACACTAATGGACGGCAATAAGATAGTGAAGTCACAGTTGACTAGCGACGACCTGAGTCGTATTACAGTCAGTGGCAAGACAGTGTATAGTTTTTACCTCAGAGGCAACGAACTGGGGGATGACACACTGACTATCAGCAATATCAACGGCTATTCGAAGAGTTACGCTCTGCAGGTGGTCAATGCTAGCGACAATCCTACTGTTACTTATCAGATTAGCGACAAGACCAAGACTAATGTAGGATATTTTACCCAAGACGGCAATACATATCGTCTGGCTATCAAGAATCGCTCATCTGTCAATATGTATTCTGTCACGACTAGCACTATCAAGAATATCTCGCTAAGAGGCGATGTCCGCGAACTCAGCAATGGTCAAATGTCAGACAATATAGCAGTAAACGCATCTATATTCGGCAATGACCTGACATTCACTGCGCAAAAAGAAAGTACTAGCATATATATCGCAGATATCACTACTTTTGGCGTAGACGAGTACGGTGTAGTGAGTGATAAAGTCATCACATGCACTTTCGAGATAGCAGTGTATGAGCCAGTTAGCGCTTTTGGCATATCAGTATCTGACACCACAGTATACACTACTGACAGTGTGAGCCAGTACCTACGCGACCAAGCGAAAGCTGAGATCAATGTCAACTTCAATCAAAACACTGCTACTCAGACTTTATATTTTACTAATGATAAGCAAGACTGCTACAGCATCATAGTATCTGCTGACCAAGCTACGCTCAGCGGTCTAGACGGCAATACCTTAAAACTCGATAGTAAAAAAGTCACAGTATCAAAAGCCGACGTGGGCACTGTATATGTGACTTTCGCCGTAAAACAATTCGGCAAGAGCACTAGCAACACTATCACTCAAGAAATCAACTTCGTAGAAGCCACTCCTGCAGAAGGCATTTTGCTCGGGGGCGATGCTCTAGTGGAGCATGACGGCCTGTATACTATGAATTTCGGCGGTACAGACGAAGAAAAGACTTTCACCGCGACAGTATCTAATGCTAGCGCTAGTTTCAAAGACTTGATGTTCAAAATCTATGACAACAATGGTCAAGAAATCAGCAACGGCAGTATAGTATTCGTGTCATATGATGCAGACAAAAAGGCATTCACCATACAGTCAAAGAAAGGTGGTAATGCTATATTGAAGATAATGTCTAAGTCTAATATCGAAGTGACTGAGCAGATATCTATATCTGTCAGTGACGGCGAGACTACTCCTTATCAGATATTTAGTGTAGATGATTTTAGAAAGATTAATAATTCAAGCTCTAAATATGTCATAGCACAAGATTTGGATTTCGCTGGAGAGAATGTACATATAGGTAGTTTCGGCGGTACGCTCGACGGCGATATGTCTATCCTGTCGCTCAATGCAGACGGCTCTGTCACTACTACCACTATACATAGTAGTATCAGCAATATTGATTTGAAAACATACTACAACCTCATAGAGACTAACACTGGTATTATACAGAATATTAATTTCAAAAATGTGTATTGCACTAGCAATATCGGTAGTGCGGGTCAGACATTATCATCAGCCAATGTCGGCTTGGTGGGCGAGAATAGAGGCACGATTAGCAATGTATATGTAGACTTTAGGGCAAATATCACTACATATCTAGACGGCACGACTAGTCAAACTGTGAATATCGGTGCATTGGCTGGCGTGAACGAAGGTAGTATATCTTCGTCTGGTAAAATGTGCGATAGTGATATCACTCTCACTATTAGTTCAAGTACTAACAACACGACATCTACTCAAAATGTAGGTGGCATAGTGGGCTTAAACAACGGCACTGTGACTGGCGGATATACTTATGATGACCGCGATACCAAAGTGTCAGACTTGGCTACTAGCGCGACTGGTATAGTGAAGATTAGTGTGGTAAACAGTAGCAACGCGACCGAAAATTCACACGTAGGTGGTGTGGCTGGTGCGAGCGAAGACAAGATATCTGGAGTGTCTATCATCACTCGTGGATTATCTGCTGGATGCGACCTAGGTGGCATAGCAGGTACTGTAAATATTGCTAACCATAATAATGACGCATATATCTACGAATGCGTGGTACAAAATCCATACATTACTGGCACAGGCACTAATCAAAATATCGGTGGTGTAGTGGGCTGGACTAATGCTAATCTATTGCTGACTGGTGTACATTTCGTTAAAGTATACGATACTTGCGGTATCATTGGCAGTGGTAACATAGGTGGCATAGCAGGTATGGCTGACAGCGCTGTAATGACATTTTGCTATGTAGAGAACTTCATTAATGGCGCAAATATCACCGGCAGTGGATACATAGGCGGTCTGGTAGGTAAGGCTAACGGTGCTACGGTAGAGCGTTCATATGCTAATATGGACATATCTGCTAATGAAGGTGCTACAGTCAGTGGTATCATTGGCACTAGTGAGAATTCGAAAATCGAAAACTGCTATTTCATAGGGAATGTAACTAATAGTGATGGCGAACCTATAACTATCGATAATACTTATTCAAATGAAAATAATGTCACTACTTCATACGCTGTGATAAACGACGTAGGGTATATAAATGGCAATGAACAACAAACTCTTGAGAGTATGAAAAATCAGAGTAGTTATTCTGGTTTCACATTCATAAGTACTCTAGATGATAAAAAAATATGGAGTATGGATAAAAACAAAAACAATGGCTATCCATACCTTGTGTATTATAAAGATAACGACACAATCTCAGGAGATATGCTGACCATAGTGCCTAATGACATGACGGCGGAGATAAATGCCGACTATGTGACTAAGTATGACGCCCAGACTGGTATAGTGTATTATTACGAAGCGCTAGGCGACGCTGACGCTACGGCTAAGAATAGATATAGATTGATAACTGAGGACGATGACCTAGGTATCATCAATCTAACTATTGCTCCAAACAATGGTGCTAAACAGTACACCATGACTGTGGTAGAGGGCAACACCATAGCATACATATCTGACGGCTACCTAGTGCTAAAGAATGCTGGTGCTACCTCGCACAAAGTAGTGGTGCGCATCACTGCTACGTACAACACAGCATTGACCGAAGATATCACACTGTATGTGATGCAGAATTATGAGAATTTCGGTATATACACTACCGCAGATAAACTCCAAAAAGACCAATTAATCAATGGCAAACAACTCATCGTCCCTACCAATAGCAACCGCTCACTGTATGTGAAATTCGACAATGGCGACTATGTAGTAGGTAGTGGGTACAAGATAGAACTAACATCTGATAAAAATACAGGCAATGTATTGACTATAGACGGTGGAGAAATCACTATTGGCGGGATATCATTGGATATGGCTAATCTGCTAGACTTGTCTGTAGCAGACTTTAGTGACAGTACTAACGGCGGATATATCATATATAATATAACGGCAAAAGTGGTGTATGACTATAGTCAGTTAGACGCTAGTCTCAAAGGTCAGTACGAGAGCGCCGAACAGACATTCAAGATAGCAGTGAAGAAGCAAGCCACATCGCTACGTGTATCTACTGACGAGATATCTATGGCGAGTGACGGATATGAGTCATTTGATGTAGTATTGAATACGAATTTCTTGTCTAGTGACACTGTAGAGACATCTTCAAGCAAGATAATATCTACATCTAGACTAGGCTCTGAGACTCAAGACGAGATCAGAGTGTCTATCACTGCCATAAATGACTACACTACCGAATGGTACGAAAGACAAGGTGTATCTAGGATAGAAGATTTATTCAATTTCTACATATCAGGGGATAAATCTGTCAGTGGGATCAAGTATTCGCTAGATTTCGAGCTAGTAAATGAGCGCGACATCAGATATATCACAGAAGAATTATCTTTTGACATCAACATCACTAGTCTATCAAACATCGCACTAGCAGATACCATTTCGCTCAAGATACAGCCAAAGGTGCTGTCAGACATACTGGCGTACCATTACGCCGATGGCGAGATGACTGTCGAAGGTGGCAATAGACAGTACGCAGTCAAAGAGACTTCGTCCAATCTCATCATCCCGGGTGGTACTGGACTACTAAAGATAGACCTAGACCCTATATATTCATATATAGATAGGGTAGAGATCACATCTAGCGCATTGAGCGACGGCACACGCATAGCATTCGAGCAGATGCTTTTGTGCGAAGATAAAAATAACAAAGACAAGACATACTATATCACCAATTATCCTAGACCAGAGGTGATAGACAATGGTCTATCTCTCGAACTAGTGTCCAATAGCGACAAGACTTATGACGGCACACTGTACGTCAGGACAGCCCTGCCGTCTCTACTGGCGGTGAGCGAGTATTTCACTGTGACGCTGAAAGGCTACATCGGTGACGACCAGATATGCGAGAACGAGATCAGGCTACTCACTCAGTACAAGCCTGGTGTAGTAGTGAATGTTTTGGATGCTGAGGAGATCACTATAGACGGCAGTCAAAAGTATCTCATCCAGACCAATAGCGACACGCAGTTATTCACTGTAGAAGTATACGGCTATGATTATTCTGGTATGCCTATCATCACTGCCAAGGATACTGAGGGCACTTTACTGTCTGGTAGTGTAAAAACTAGCCTAGTATCTAGTGAATTCACTAATAGGAATTCACAATTATTGACATACAGGATAGAGGCGCTGAAGGGCTTGCAGTCTAATACTCAATTCACTATAGACATCACTCTGTCATTATTTATAAACGGCAAGAATCAGGCAGAGTCAAAATCTCTATCATTCATATCTACAGACGCTATATTAAAGGGCGTATCTTTAGGCGACGGCGTCATCTACGACGATGAGGTCACTCTAGCCATAGGTGGAAATATACCATTGGCGTTGAATTGGACCACGCAGGGCACAGATGGCCTAAATAGCGCTATCAACGAGGCTCTGCTGAAGATAGGCAAAGACGCTTTGCTCAAACTATACAGCACTCAGACTACTAATTCTGCTGGCTTGCAGACTAAAAAGGACTTCAGTACTTACACATCTAGCACTGGCATATTCATCACGAAGTACATAGAAGCGGAGAACGCGTATAGATTGTTCGCCAAGTCATCTGTGTCCAAACTACCAGTCAACTTCACAGTGTATTATCGCTATGTGTATGAAAATGACAAAGTAGGACTGCAATTCTTGACCACTGACAGCGGTCAGAGCGAATGCTACAAGTTATCATTTGACTTCGCGCTCACCATATATGCCGACACTACAGAGAATAATCCTATCCCTGTGTATACGGCAGAGAATTTGAAATCCATGGTCGCAGGGCAAAACTACATCCTGATGACAGACATCACGCTGACTGACTGGGAGCCATTGGATATCAATACCGAGGGTCAGAGCATAGCCAGCCTAGACGGCAACAACAAAGTCATCACTATACATAGCTTCGCGCCTAAACGTTATGACGACAGCACACTGCTGACCAGCGCGAATGTGGGATTATTTGCGCAAGTGTACAGCAATACATTGCTCAAAAATATCACTATAGACGTGTCTCAGCTCAGTGACACAGATATGACGCAGTTCACGACATATAATTTCGGCGTGCTAGCGGGCGTGAACAACGGCCTGATAGTCAACTGCGACATCATCAACAAATACAAAGAGCAAAAATCCAATATCCGCATCATAGGCAACGAGACATCTGACAACGGCACTAACAAAGTGGTCAGCGCTGTCGGTGGCTTCGTGGGCGTAAACTACGGTAACATCACCAATTCACGTATTGGCTCATATTTCGTGAAGATAGACACAAACGGTGTGACTACTAGCACTACACATAGTTATCCGTTCACTATCAATGCTTACGGCACAGTGGCAGGCTTCGTAGCGACCAATGCTGGCATCATCAGCAACTGTTATTCTGTCAATGTGGGCGTGACCAATCTCACCAGCAAAGAAAACGACAGCAAGACGGCAGGCTTCGTCGCTGAGAACACCAAGACTATCAAGTATAGCTACGTCAAAGGCTCACTCAGCACTATTAGTTCGTTGCCAGACGCCAATGGCATACCACAAGTACGTGCCAAAGGCGTGAAAGTCTACAGCAATAGTTATAGCGCGTCGTTCGTGTTTAGCAATTCTGGCGACATATCAGATAGTTTCGCCAATATCAACGCCGACACTTACTCTGGTACAGTGGCAGGCTTCGTGTACAACAATAGTGGCACTATCACCAATGTGTATACCACTGCGAATGTAGACGGCAATAGCACTTCAAAAGCACCATTCGTGGGCGTCAATGTGCGCAATGAATTTTTGAATACTGGCGAGATCGTGTCTAGCTATTATCTGGATATGAATTCAGATAGTTTCGCAATAGACGGCGACACTGCTAGGGGTATATCTATCTCTGGCTTCAATAGCACCAATGTGCTCAATACATTCAACATCATGGACGATGCCAACGGCATTTGGACATTCAATACTTCTATATTGGACGACGGTAGATTCGTCAGCGACAGCGGTCTGCTACCAGAATTAACCACTGCCAATATGATATCTCGCTCAGTGAGAGTGCTGGATGAGAAGAGCACTACCGATGACAAAAATGTCTACGAATACGTAGGTCAGTACACTCTGGGCAAAGAGAACAACCCATATTTAATCAGAAATGCTGAAGAATTCAAGCGTTATTTGTCATCCAATGGCACTAGCAGTACATTCACCGAACACGCTAGACTGATAGACAATATCACTGTCAGTCGTGAATACGATGTGTCCAAACTGACATTCAAAGGCTCGCTAGAGGGCAATGGCTTGGCTATCAGTGGCATAGACATATCTTGGGCAGACGAGACCAATGCTACTAAATCACTCACTTCATTGGGACTATTCGCCCGCCTAGAAGGCGCAACATTCAAGAACGTCACTCTGAATATCATCAATGTCAGCGGATCGCGCACCAATTACGTAGGTGGCTTGGCTGGCGTGATAGCAGACAGCGTGGTAGTCAATGTCGATGTACTAGGTGGCACCAAGATAGTGGGCAACAACATAGTAGGTGGCTTGGCTGGTATCATCACTGGCGACAGCCACATAGAGAATATCACTACCGGCGTGAGCGCACTGGCAGGATATAACTCTCAAAACTCTAATAATGAAGATAAACAGACTGTAAGAGAGATAAATTACTCCAACGAGTACATCAGAGAGGATGATTTCGCTACCAATGCTGTGCAAAAAGTATTTAGCGCCAACGCCAATGCATTCTCTGACGAGACGACAGATTATGCTACATATGTAGGCACTCTGTCATATGCAGGCGGACTGGCTGGCGTGCTGGATCTAGACGGCGCTACTAACCTAATATCTAATGTCAAGAAGATACAGGTCAATACTTCCACATCTTCACTCAGCGCGGACAATACTGTCAAAGTCTCGGCTGACATAGCAGGCGGTATAGCAGGCTATGTGGGCGCAGGCACACACTTGTCCAGAGCGCAATACATAGTGAACAAAGACAACACCCAGCAGTACATCACAGGACGTTATGCTGTCGGTGGCATAGTGGGTATGAATCTAGGCTACGTGTCTCTGTCTCAGATAGGCTACGACACCGAGACCCAAAAGGAATTCGACACTAGCGTCAAAGACTATCTGAAGACTGAAAGCACTGTCATCCCTACTATAGACTTGCTCCGTAGCAATGGCTTCGCAGGTGGCTTCGTGGGTATCAACCTAGGCGGTCAGATATCAAACTCACTCACTCGCGTGAGCGTGTACAATACTAGCATTACTGGCACTGATGACGGCGCTAAAGTACTAGGCGGATTCGCTGGCGCTACTTTGGCGGGCGAATACAACAATGTATTCAATACCGGCGCAGTGTATGTGGGCAATGTTTCGGATGGGACTAATGCTGTATATACTGAAGAAGGTGCTCAGACTAGTGGTATCTATAGCGGTGGCTTCATCGGACTGGCAATATATGGCACTAAAACTATCAACAAAGACCAAGACTTGCTCAGAGCATTCTATACCGCTAGAAATACTGTAGATGAGGATACTTATAACATCAAACTCAACAAAGCAGTGGCAGGCGGATATATAGACAAGACTTTAGAGGACGATGGTACCTATAAAGTAAAAGATAACTATGGTCTAATGATAGGCAGTATGCACAAAAATGTCGATTTGGTCGCTAGCGCGAATAGCATTGGCGCTACCAAGCCAGTAGACACATTCGCTAGCATACAGACTAATACAGAAAACTGCAATATCGTCAAACGTAAGGATGATAAGTACAATATCGAGACATTCAATATATTAGACTTATTAGACCTAGATAATCCAGTCCAGCCGGCGGCATTCGAGAAGATGTTCGGCGAATGGTCTACTATATACTGGACTCTGGACAATACTTATTATTATCCATTGTTATTGCAACTGCACTACGACGACTCATACGAGATATGGACAGAAGACGACTTCGCTAAGATCATCGAAGACCCTTACGCTACATATATCATTAGAGACGATATAACCATCAATAGTCACACACAGTATATAGTGGATGAATTCTATGGTAAGATATTTGGTGAGAAATTAGATGGCGGTATGCCTACTGTCTCTGTAGATCTATGTGAAAATCACAAAGATAAAAACGGCACAGGCTTCTTTAGAGAAACCAATGGTGCTGATATCAAGAATATTAACTTCTCGATTAATATTAAGAGGAATGAAAACGACAAGAAAGTAGGTGGAAACACCGGCTCTGTAGTGGCTACAGCCAAAGGCGCTACATCATTGACCAATATCATTGTGTCAGGCGAGATAAATAGCCAAAACACCAATGTAGGTGGCTTGGTGGGTAACGGTGCCGATAATGGTAGCGATGTCATCATCAATAATTGTCAAGTATCGAGCAACATCACTGCTACCAATGCTACGGCAGTAGGTGGCATAGCAGGTGCTCTGAAGAAGACTGACAAAGGTATGGTAAGGAATACTACTTACATTGGCACACTGATTGTAAATACAGACAAAGGCACTGATGTAGGTGGCATAGCAGGTGCTCTGAAGAAGACTGACAAAGGTATGGTAAGGAATACTACTTACATTGGCACACTGATTGTAAATACAGACAAAGGCACTGATGTAGGTGGCTTGGTAGGTGTATATACCAGTGGCTCAGTGACTGAGACTGCTAATACCACTGTCACTATCAATGTAACTGGAAAAGACACTAATACTGTCAACGTAGGTGGCTTGGTAGGTAATGCTACAGATGTCACTTTGCGAAACAATGATATCACTCCTGCTATCACTGTGCAGAATGCAAGCTCTGCATCAGTGGGCGGTTTGATAGGTAATAGCACAGGCAACTTGGCTGTAGACGGCAAAAATATCATCCACGTAGGCGACATCACTGTGTCTAATGTAGACACTACTAATGTAGGTGGCGCTGTGGGATGTCTGAAGAACGCTGATATAAGTAAAGACAATACCAAGCAAGGTATAGTGAATTGCTACAATTACGCCAATATCTCGGTATCAAAAGGTGAGAATAATAACATAGGCACCTTGGTAGGTAAAGTGGTAGTAAGTGCTACTATATCTAGCTCGATGTCTCATGGCACATTGACTGTGACTAATGTCACTCAAGCCAATGTAGGTATGGTGGGACAGGCTATAAACATCACTATCCAGCAGAGCCTGTCAGCAGATGAGATCACTGCCAATGTAGGCAAACTGTGCATAGGTGGCTTGGTAGGTAATGCTACTACAGTAACACTAGAGCACAATGCTAGCGTAGGCAAACTCTTCATCGAAGGCGCTGAGAATTCTAGCACAAATACCCCAGCCACGACTGCTACCACGACCGCTAGTACTACCACTACTACAAAGTGTACTATTACTGAAGTGACAGCAGGCGGACTGGTAGGTGGTGATAATACTGGCATCACTGCATTGTACAATTACTCCGCTACGATGATAGACGTCACTAGACTAGCGCGGACAGCGACTGCTAATATCCATGCTCTGGTAGGCAGTGGCACTCTGTCAGAACAAACTGCCAACAGTACTCAAACTCAGAGTGGCACTGACCCAGAGCCAACGACAAGTGACCCAGAGCCAAATCAAACAACAGTAACCAATAGATACATATCTGACATAGTGACATACACTGACACTGTCGGACAGAATGCATACTTTGGCGACTTTACGAAAGAATTCACTGATTATAAAGATAACCAAGGTAATACATATTGGGCTAGATATACTGGACAAGATAAAATAACTAATGTATTGCCATATCCAGCAGTTTTGGCAGACGAGATAGAGCGCTCAGAGCGTGGCACAGATGCGTGCCTGATTAATATGGGCAATGTGCTGTATCCTATCATAGTCAGCGATAACGGTAGTGGAACAGGTATAGATAGTACGACTAAGAATTATCTAAGTACAGGGAAATTCTATTATTACAATCTCACTGATGACCTGACAGTGAGTGAAGAATTAGGTAAATTCACCGGCGTACTGATGGGTCATGGTCATACTATCAAGACTGAAGGCAAGCATTTGTTCTCATACATAGACGCACACAGTGTGGTGTCAGACATCAAGATAGACCTAGGCACGTCGAAGACATTTGATATCCATGCTACGGATGTGTCTTATGACGGCAGTCTGGCAAAAGCCAATGCTGGTACAGTATTTATGTGCTATGTAGACGCTATTAACCTGAAACTTGATGGGACAAAGTCTACTAGTCGCTTCGGCGGTCTGCTCGGTATCAACGTGGGCAGAGTATACGCATGTGGTAGCACTATAGAGATAAAAGACATCACTGGCAACGTCAGCGGTGTGAGCGGTCTGGTATATATTAACGGCACGAGTGAATCTATCACTAGCATCGATTATACTGACAACAAACCACTCATAGACTATAGTTACTTTACTGGCTACATTGCTGACAAAGGCGCAGATGGAATCGAACGTGTAGGCTTCGTACATACTAATGACGGGTATATACGCAATTCTTACTCTGCCGGCGTGGTAGTAGATAGTCAAATATTTGCTTTTGATAATACAGTAGGCAATGGCTCAGTCAACTACTTCGACTATTACGCTAGTCTGGGTCAAGACAAAGGAGAAAAGGAAGTTTTGACTAAAGCATATACATCAGATATCTATGATACCGATGCTCCTAATGGTCTGTGGGCTAATGGTCTGTGGACTAATGGTAACAAGTCTGACTTTACTCGTGATGAACAAGGGAACATTACTTCAACAAATAGCATACTGATTTACAATTACGGCTATCCTATATTCAATAGTGGGCTAGATGTATTAGACCTATGCACTGGTGAGACTGGCAAAGACATCCTTATCTCTCATCTAGGTGTATTGGCTAAACTGGTAGGCGATAGCAGTCTATATTCAGTCGATAATAAAGCTACGACATTCCGTCTGGTGTATGACATAGATTTGAGCAAAGCAACTAGAGAAAAATTAGTCGAGAAATGGATAGGCATAGGCACTGATGACATTCCATTCACAGCCATATTCACCACTGGCACGAGAGCAGAAGTGCAGTCTGCACAGACTGCTCAGGCGCAGAACAATCAGGCTTCTCAGAGCACGCAAACTACTACATCACAGACTGCTCAGGCACAAGGCAATCAAACTTCTCAGAGCACACAGACTACTATCGAATACACCACCATGACTATCACAGGATTGGTAGGTAGTGGATTGTTTGGCGTAGTAAGTAAAAAAGAAGATAATAATAATATTACCAAAGGCATTATCACCAATGTACATATGTGCGATATCACAGATATAGCATCTACTGGTGGTGCTATAGCCAATACTGTCACTGCAGGCGAGATCTCTGAGTGTTTCGTTTCTGGAGAGATTACTGGTGAAAATGACTCAACACTAGGTGGCATAGTGGGCAGTATTGCTAGTGGCTATATCAAGAATTGTAATATCTCTGGTGAGATAACCGGCACATCTACTGTCGGCGGTATAGCAGGCGAAGTGACTGGCGCAGTGACTATATCTAATAATACCTTCGGTGAAGGTGAAAATGTAGATCCAGACAATAGACCTAACTCACTGACCATTACTGGCGGTGCTGATAATGTCGGCGGTATAGTCGGCACAGTGACTGGTAGCAACGTAGTGATATCTAATAACTGTGCTACGGACGAAAGTGGCGTGACTGTCACTATCAAATACGGCAACAACGCTACAGTCGGCGGTATAGTGGGTAGTGTCAGCGGGTCAAGCGCTTCGGCTACTATTAAGAGTAATAGCAAGAAATCTAGCGGTCAGCAGACTAACACCAATGGCTCAGACCCAGACATCAGCACACAGAGTACTAGCGAGAACACCAATGTAGTGACATACGCATTCGCTGGCAAAGAAAGTAACAATCAAGCCAAATATCTAGGCGGTGTAGTGGGTGACAATACCGGTACTATCACTGTCACAGACAATCTCATCACTCTCGGCACTATGGACGCCAATGTCATCGGTGGTATAGTGGCTAAGAGCAGTAAAGGTAATATCTATAGCAATACTATCACTGGCGGAGGTAATCTCACCAATGTAGCAATATTCGGTGGCGTGATAGGTTATCTGGACGGCGGTACTACTATTGGTGAAACAGGAAAGCCTAACATCAGTCAAGCGAACTTTATATTTGCTAGTGTAAGTGTAGAATTCACAATAACAGATGAAGATAACAAAACTGTCGGCACATTCCAAGGCTACGGCGGTATTGTAGGTGTCATGACTGGCGGTACTATCACTGAGCACACTTTGGGTGGCGCATTGAATGTAGATAAAGATATAGATAACTTCGACAAACTAAACAATGTCGGCGGACTAGTGGGATACATGTCAGGTGGCAGTATAGGTGCAAAGGCATTGACCGGCACTGGCACTATCACAGTCCAAGGCTACAGCAATGTAGGTGGCGTGGTAGGATACTACGACGGCAAGGTAACGGCTAATATCACGTTAGAACAAGTATACAATGGCAAAGAGACCGGCGGAACAACAACTGCAGACAACACAAATACTAAGCAAATAGCCAAAGTATACGGCGTAGAGAATGTAGGTGGCATATTCGGTCAATATAAAGTAGAATATGATTCAGCAGACAGCGATTCTACAACGCATTTCGCATTGAGTAATTTCACTAATAAAAATACATTGCATTTCTATAGCTGGCATCCAAATGGTTATGAGAATGCTGGCGGTATAGCAGGGTTCATCGATGGCTTGGCACAGATTAATGATTGCTACAATTACGCTAGCCTAGGCAGAGATGAAGATGCTGGCGCTGGTAACGAGACAGGATACTTCGACTACATAGGTGGTATCACTGGTAAATTAGAAGGTAAATGTGGTGACTGGGTAGAAGATAAAGATGACAACGGTGATATCATATACAAGCTTGATGGCGCTATAAAACTAAGTAATCTATACAATTACGGCAGTATTTATGGCAAAAAATACGTCGGCGGTATCATTGGCTACAGCACTGCTGGTCTCAGTGGTGATAGCAGTAACGGCACAAAACCAAGAATCATATGCGCAAATGCACCTGATAATAATAACAATGGCACTGGCGTTGCAGGCGGGCCTGTAGTGCTCAGCAATGAGCCTGATACAGACCAGACAGTCATCTCAGGTGATCGTTTCGTCGGCGGTATCATAGGATACTTGACGGCGGACATTGACGGTACTAATATCATCGTCAAGAATGAAGCCACTGTACAAGCATTTTATAGCGCTGGCGGTATAGTGGGCTACAGCACTGGCAGTATCGCAACGGTTACTAATGCTGGCACTGTACAATGGCGCGATGGGAAATTCACTAGCGCCAATGAGGCAAATCGTTACCTAGATAAAGGCACAGAATCCGAGAAAATCACTAATGCAGGCACAACTATCACTGTCACAAACGACATTGGCTTCGGTGGCATAGTAGGTCTGTGGGAGCCTAGTGCAAAGGATACCAAAGCGCAATCTACCGAACCTGACATTAAAGACCCTGACGCTATTATATCCAGCGTAACGAATACCGGCGCTGTGACAGGCTTCATCAATGCGGGCGGTATCGTAGGTCATGCTAAGATCAAGTCCGGCGTGACTGCTACTATCATTGACTCGATTAATGGTGCTAATAACACTGGCGGCGCAGTGACAGGTAATTACAATGTCGGTGGCATAGTGGGCAAAGTATCCAGCACTACTGGAAGTACTGATAGTGCCGCTACACTTAGCATCACCGGCACTACCAATAATGGTGCTGTGACAGGTAATTTCTACAGTGAAACATCTGATATTGTCTATGGTGGCACCAATGTCGGTGGTATAGTAGGGTACTTGTACACTATGACCCATACATCATACACCATTGGCAATATGAGTAACAATAAATACGCTCTCGTCAATAACGGCGCAGTAAACGGCAAGTACAATGTCGGTGGCATAGTAGGCTACATATACGCCGGGTCAGCACTCTCTGCTGGCGATGTCAATATCACAGCCCAGAATGTCGGCACTGTGACAGTGGGTGCTCTAAAAGAACTTACTCATCACATCAGTGATGATAATGGTGAGATTAAAATATACACCAAAGATACATCCTTCTCAGCCGAAGAATACGGCGTAGGCGGTATCATAGGCAAGACTGGCGCCACACTCACATCATTGACGGCGGAGAATACAGGCACAGTGTCTGCACGTGAGTCTACCAATGTGGGCGGTATCATAGGCTTGCATTACTTGGGTAGTAAATCAAATAGCACTAATCCGACACCTTCTACATCTGTCAATATCACTCTGGATAATACTACATCCACACAGGCAGACCCTGATATTACTAAGTTGACCTACGACGTCACTGCTACTACTGCAGTGACCGGTCAGACCAACGTGGGCGGTGTCATCGGCTATATCAATGATAGGGCTACTGACAGGACACGCACGATTAAGACGACTAGTACTAATACTAGTGGCTCTAATGGTGGAGGTGGTGGCACTAGTAGGTCTGTGAGAACTACTGACGAACCTAGCCTATCTACTATAACTATTGGCAATACCACTGCTGGCAATAGCATCACAGGTACTACCAATGTAGGTGGTGTCATCGGCAAAGCCAAAGTAAACAACATCAAAGGTGTAGTCGAGACTGATACTAACGACAAAGGAGAAGAAGTCCTTATCTATCCAGTTATCTTGTCTAACACCACAGTCACTGGCATAAACGCTTCATCCTCAGTAGGCGGTGTCATCGGCTACATGGAGGGCAATCTGAGCAACGCTAGCGAAGCAGGTAAGCATGACATTATCGAAAACTGGGATATGGTCAGCGACATCAATAGCAAAGCGACAGTGTCATTCACAGAGAACGGCACGAACTACACCACAGAAAACAGTGGCGGTGTAGTCGGCACAGTCAAAGACGCCACAGTCTCTAACCTCTCGGCTACGATACAGAATATTCAAGAAAAAGTCATAGCCTACGATACAGATAAAGACGGAAATCTAAAGATTGATACTGATAAAAAACCTATACCAAAGACCACTATAATGACTACACAAGACGGCTATGGCACAGTAGTAGGTAAACTGAAGATTACTGATAAATATAACATTGATGGAACAGTTACTTTGACAGTTAATAATGGAAATGTGACAACTAACCGATCAGTGAAATACTCGAAATATTATATAGGTAACCTGAATGCAACAGGTTCCTCATCTAATGATGATAGATACTATCTCATAGATAGCATCGAGAATCAGAATTATTTAGATGCATTCTATACCAGTAATGGTACTTATGCAATGGTATTGGATAGGGAGCTCAATCAATTTAATACATTCGTCTCTTACACTAATCTTGATGATATTTACTATAATGAAGATCTAAATCTAACAGGCAAAATCAGATGTATCTACAGAGCACAGAAAGATAGTACTGATAAACAAAAGAGTATCAAAGTATACAACGACTACTGGCGTGTAGATGGCAAATACGACGGTAATACAGTAGGTAAAAATCCATTTAATTATTCCGATGAAGGTCAACTAGTAAAATTGAGTACTGGCGAGAAATGGGCTAATGTAGGTGTAGTTGCAGGTTATTTTGCCGCTGGCGCCATTGGTGGTTTTATCGCGCCAGGAGCACCGTTAGGCGATGCATTGGCGGCAGCATGGCTGGCAGTCGCACAACGCTGGGTATCATCTACTATCACGACTAATATAGGACTAAAACATTCGTTTGTTTCTGTCGCAAAATATGACCAAGGCTTGAATTACTTCTCTGGTGAGATAAATAATTATGAAAATCTGAATGATATTGAAAGTATTAACACAGTATACAAGTTATACTCGTTCGCAGATGAAGATGCAGATACCTATACTTATCAAGTAGGTGATAAGACTCATCATTTCTCATATATGTCTGCCAAGGCAAACGACGCATTGAGTACTTGGAATATGGTTGTTAAAAAGTACAATGGTAAATATGGAAAGACAGATGAGAACGGTAATATAACCGAAAAATATGACATCATCCCATACGGCGTACATGAATATAAATTCAAAAAGATTGATGAGAGTACTGGCTCTAATGATGAATTGTCATATACTTATGTGAAAAATACTGATAACATCCAAAAATATAATGAATATACAAAAATACTAGAGACTATCAAAGGTACAAATAATTCTGGTCAAGAAATAACTGCTACTGTATGTCCATACATAGTGCTAGATACTACAAATGATGGGTATGCTTTGCTAGGTAGAGAAATGCTAGAGTATAAGTACATCGAGGTAGATACTGACAAAACTATAACTGCAAATGATAAATATACTCACAAGGGTGAGCAATACACTGTAGTTCAGGTAAATAACATTACAAATGATGAAAGTGTCATTACTAACAAATATGTATTGCTTGGCAAGAGCCTAGATGTCAATACTGACGATATGCATGCTTTGGGTGATGATTATATGCCTAAGTATTACAAGTATATATCAAATAGTTATACAAAAGATGAAAAGGAATATACTAAGGTATACGCACCATATGAACCTACAGATTCTATCGATACAAAGACTGTATATTATCAATATGCAAAGGAATCAGATGATAAGACCATGATGATCTATGCATATACCAAACTAAATACTCTAAATATAGATAATGCTTTTGTATACGATGGTACGAACACAAGCAGTAATCAAAGTATAGAGGCTGGTGATACAATATTGAAATACAAAGATGGCAAGTATGAGATATTGATAGAAAATCTTGATGTCATGAATAGTGCTCTAAATAATACAATAAGCGACGAAATAAAAAACGGATATTCTATCATAGTTATTGATCATGTGCCAAAATTAGTGGATGGACTGATATTGTCACAAGGACAAGTGATTACGTTAAAAGAAAATGCTTCCAAATCTGCTGCAGTAGACAAAGCGAAAGAAAGATTGATCAACAATAATGGTTTCTACACAGCATTGTACTATAGTAGTGATAATGTACAAGTACATAATTCTAAAGGCACTAAAAGTACTGGCAAATTTAATATGACAAAAATATTGAAAGATCTAGACATCAATACCAGCAATAGTTCTGTGACATTAAATGAAGAATTGTCATATATTCATCATATAGACAAAGTCACAACTAGTAATTGACAAAAAAGAAATCGACTGTTATAGTCGATTTCTTTTTTATTAGATTAATTATCTTCTACATGGATTTCGCCTATGATGCCAAAGGCTTCAAGGAATTTATAATAACGGTAGTCTTCGTTGCGAGTCATATTTGTGAATACAAAATCATATCCGGATCCGTATCTGTAGTCTCTCAAGCAACCAGCATCATCATATACTGCATTGGCTATTTCTGTCTCTGCAGTGGTGTATATGCCATCATCATCTACTGATAATGCGAGTAGTTTATCTTTGTCCTTTATACCACCGTATACCTTGTAACCGGTACGTCTCATTTCGTAAGGTAAGTGTTTTGCTACGTTATTTAAAAAAGTCAAAGTCTCTATATCACCACTTAGTTGACTAACGCGCTTGCCAGAGTAATTATTCAATATGTAGTTGACATATTCTGCTGTCTGCAAAGCAGATGTTTTGTCTTTGATATATTTGGCATTATTAGGAGATAATTCATATGCAATGATAGTACGATATTCAAAACATGTGCTGCCAGAATTGCCAGTATTACCCCAACCAGTAACGTAGAAATACATGTAATTATCCTGAACCTGTATGTAATCTAACTGGGTACCGAGGAGATATTCATCATGACTACTGATAGTGATATATTTAGATAATATATCTTCCCATTTTTCGAGATTGACATCTACGAGATTGTGTACAAAATCATCATAATCTTCTGCCGGAATTCTGATGTCGCCATTCATATCAATATTATACCTATTGTAGTCTACCTCAGGCAATGGGGCTTGCACTGTGCCGTCGCTGAGTTGATTGGCTTTTTGCTCATTTACGTCTACGATAGGTGGCTTCTCTGGACCGGTGCTGGTGTATCTGTCATAGACAGCCTTGGCGCCGAATGCCATGCCTAGGCCTAGGGCTATCACGCCGAGACCTTTGAAAAGTCTCTTTATCTTGCTAGGTTTCGCCTTTGCCTGCGCTGTGGTCGCTGGGACTGGGGTAGCGTCAGGGAATTCGTCTAGCATCTTGTCTAACAATGTTTTGTCTTCTTTCATAATAATCTCCTTATATAATATTTGTAGTGCGGGCGATATTTAGTGATGGCTCCGCGTACATAGTGATAGTATTGTACATCAAGTCTAGTGTCATGGCAGAGCCCAGCACGCCAAATACTGCTGCGGCTGTCGCCCATATGAGAGCGTTCTCCATTTTCTTTAGCAGGGCTTTTCTCACGCCGTCGTGACAAGCCAAGACTTGGGTATCTGCCTCGTATCTGAGCATCTGAGCGTCGATATTGTCGGCAGTGATTTTGGTGATGAGTCTAGTCATAATACTCTCCTTTTGTACTGTTACGGCAATGATACCACAGGTGGAGAGGTTTGTCAATAGGGAAAATTAAATTTTGTGGTAATTTTCTGCGCAGGGGAGCAAAATGTGGCAATTATTTGACAATATTGTGGGTTATTTGTTGATTTTTTGGCGCGATGATGATATACTCGTGGGGATATTAGAGGAGATACCATGATAACACTAGATGAGATAAAAAGACTAGAGAGATTGTCCGCATTGTCGTCTGGCGATGAGAAATTGGCTACTATGGTGAGTGATTTCGAGAAAATCGCTGGCTTCGTCGAGCAAGTGCGCAATGCCGACATAGACGACGCTATCGACAGCGGGAGAGTTTTGACCATAGGCGAGCTGAGAGAGGACGTGGTGGAGCCGTCGTTCGACGCGCGCGACATATTGATGAATGCACCGCAGAAAAACGACGAGGCATTCATCGTGCCAAAGGTGGTGGAATAATGAAATCTATAATACAAATGGGAATATTGGAGACGAGAGATTTGATAGCATCGGGGCAGGCTACTGCTGAGGAGGTCACCCGACTATATCTCGCCCAGATAGACAAATACCAGGACAAGAACGCCATACTCGAGGTATTCGACGACGCGCTCGACAATGCGCGCATAATCGATGAAAAAATCAAAAATGGCGACAAATTGGGCGCGCTGGCAGGCGTGCCATTCATCATCAAGGACAATATGCTATACAAAGGGCACAAGGCTACGTGTGCGTCTAAGTTTTTGGAGCATTTCGTCAGCCCTTACACTGCTACGGCGGTGCAGAGACTGCTGGACAATGATGCGGTCATACTAGGTCGTGCCAATATGGACGAATTCGCTATGGGTGGCTCGAACGAAAATTCGGCATTTGGCGCATGCAAGAACGCCTACGACGACACGCGCGTGTCGGGTGGCTCTAGCGGTGGCAGTGCTGTAGCGGTAGCGCTCAATATGTGTGCTGGCGCGCTCGGTACGGACACAGGTGGCTCTGTCAGACAGCCTAGTTCGTTTAACGGCGTAGTGGGTATGAAGCCTACTTACGGCAGGATATCGCGCTATGGCGTGGTGGCATTCGCATCCAGTCTGGATCAGGTCGGACCTATCACGAAGAATGTGGCAGATAATGCATATTTGCTGGGCATACTGGCGGGCGAAGACGCTCACGACCAGACATCTCTACGTGTGGCGGTGGACGATTATCTAGGCGCTATGCAGTCTAGCGTGGCTGGGCTAAAGATAGGCGTGTGCCAGCAAATGATGGCGCAATACGAGACTAGCGAGTATTATGCCAATTTCCAGCGTGTAATAGACTTTTTTCGCGCCAATGGTGCTGAGATAGTGGACATAGACATACCTAAGATAGAGTTGGCATTGCCAGTGTACTATATACTAGCGCCAGCCGAGGCAGCATCCAATCTCGGCAGATACGACGGGGTGAAATACACCACTAGAGCGGGCGACGCGACCGATATCAATCAATTATACGTCGATAGCCGTACGCAGGGCTTCGGCGATGAGGTGAAGCGCAGAATAATGCTAGGCAATTACGTGCTGAGTAGCGGGTATTTTGATGCTTATTACACCAAAGCACGCAAAGTACGCCAGTACATCAGCAATTCTTTTGATGACGCATTCACTAAGTGCGATGTCATCATATCTCCATGCACATATGGCGAAGCGTTCAAATTAGGTCAAAAGAACGACCCATTGAGTATGTATCTGGAGGATATGTTCACAGTGACGGCTAATATCGCCGGCATCCCGGCTATCAGCGTGCCATACAGCCATGGCGCGAATGGGCTACCGCTCGGGCTACAAATATTGTCCAAGCATTTGGGCGAGAGCGCGATATATACGGTGGCTGATTACGTCGAGAAAAACTACAAGGAGGTCTGCCATGAATAGAGATGATTACGAAGTAGTGATCGGACTAGAGATACACGCAGAACTGAGCACCAAGACTAAGATTTTCTGCTCATGTCAAAACAAATTCGGTCAATCCCCGAATGCCAACTGCTGTCCAGTCTGCACAGGTATGCCGGGCGCATTGCCAGTGCTGAACAAACAAGCAGTCAATCTCACCATCAGGGCTGGTCTGGCGTGTGGCTGTGAAATAAATGACTACGCAGTGTTTGAGCGCAAAAATTATTTCTACCCTGACCTGAGCAAGTCTTACCAGATTAGCCAGCTGGTCAAGCCTATATGCCTAGGCGGGCACATCACTCTGTCTAGTGGCAAAGTCATCCGCCTAAACCGCATCCACCTCGAAGAAGACGCCGGCAAACTGATACATGGCATAGATGAGACATTCGTCGATTACAATCGTGGTGGCGTGCCTCTCATAGAGACTGTCACTGAGCCGGACATATCGTCTGCTGACGAGGCGGTAGAGTTTTTGAAGAAACTCCGCAATCGTTTCGTGTTTAGTGAAGTGGCGAATTGCCGTATGGAGCAGGGAGGTATGCGCTGTGATGTCAATCTCTCTGTGCGCAAGAAAGGCTCTACAGAGTACGGCACCCGTACTGAGATGAAAAATCTTAATTCTTTCAAATCAGTCGCCCGCGCTATAGAGTACGAGGCCAATCGCCAGATAGAGATAGTATCCAATGGCGGTGTCATAGAGCAAGAAACGCGCAAATGGGACGACGCGAACATCGAGAGCATATCTATGCGCTCTAAGGCAGATAACCAAGACTACAGATATTTCCCAGACCCAGACCTGCTCACTGTCGCCATATCTAGAGACGACGTGGAGCGCCTGCGCACTACAATGCCAAAGTCGCAAGAAGACCGCATCGAGCAATACACCACAGAGTACGGCTTGTCTATGAAAGACACTGAGAAACTAGTCGCAGACAAGGTGGTGTCAGATTATTTTGACTCATGCGTTAGTCTGCTCCATGAGCCAAGAGAGATAGCCAACTGGGTACTGATGGATATATTGAAGCTAGATTTCGACGAGGTAGTGCCTGTGTCGAGCGAAAATCTGGTGGAAATCATCAGACTGGTATTGGGTAAGAAAATATCTCGAAACAACGCCAAAATCCTGCTCGAGAAGGTAGTAGAGACGGGCAAAGACACCCTTACTCTTGCCAGCGAACTAGATATGATTGGTCAGATAGACCAGAGCAAGGTCATCGAAGTCATAGACCAGCTCATCGCTGACAATCCTAAGGCAGTCGCAGACTACGCCAAGACCCCAGACAGAGTAATGCAATTCTTCGTCGGCAGGACTATGAAAGAGACCAAAGGCAAGGCGGACGTGGATTTCGCTAAACAATACTTGGTGTCGAAATTGTCATAATATATACGTACGTGTTTGACTGCGTAATCAAAATTGTCAATACTTGGTATCGAGATTATCATATGAAAGGTTGCGCATATGCGCAATCTTTTTTTTGACTGTCCCAAAAACAAATTTTCACAAAAACTCTAGCGATTTTTGACAAAATAGTTGACAAGTGGGCAATAGTTTGGTATATTACTTTCGTTTATGACACAAATGCTGCTTTGTTGTGTCGGCGACTGGTGAATATAGCTCTAGTGCGAGAGCATACCGTTGCAGGTATTTCATCATTGAGGTTGCACAATTTTTTTATTGGAGGGGTATATGCCTACAGTCAATCAATTAGTTAGAAAACCTAGAGTTAGAACAGTAGAGAAGTCTCAGTCTATTCTTTTGAACAAATGCCCACAGAAGAGAGGCGTTTGCTTGACAGTGACCACTACTAGTCCTAAGAAACCTAACTCAGCGCTTCGTAAAATCGCGCGTGTTCGTCTGTCAAATGGCAAAGAAACTGTTTGCTACATTCCAGGCGAAGGTCACAACCTTCAGGAACACAGTGTAGTACTAGTGCGTGGCGGTCGTGTGCCAGACCTACCTGGTGTAAGATACCATATAGTTCGTGGTGCTATGGATACTGCTGCTGTTTCGAAACGCAAACAAGGTCGTTCTAAATATGGCGCTAAAAAGCCTAAGTAAAATTTTTTAGCACTCAATGTGCAATATTATTATGTAAAAGGAGACAATTATGTCAAGAAGAAATGCAGCCATCAAAAGAGATGTGCTTCCTGACGCTAAATATAACAGTGTTGTTGTCACCAAACTCATCAATCAAGTGATGGAAGATGGCAAAAAGGGCATTGCAGAAAACATTGTTTACAATGCTTTTGATTTGGCTAGTGAGAAACTTGGTGTAGAGCCTATGGACGCTTTCAACCAAGCTTTAGAAAATATCAAACCACTACTAGAGACCAAGGCGCGTCGTGTCGGCGCCGCTACTTATCAGGTACCTATGGAGATCAGACCTGAGAGAAGGCAGACCTTGGCTATCAGGTGGCTGGTGTTGTTTGCTCAGAAACGTTCTGGCGAACGCACTATGAAGAACAAACTCGCTGCAGAGATCGTAGACGCTTACAATGGCGCCGGCGGTGCAGTGAAACGTAGAGACGAGATGCATAGACAGGCAGAAGCTAACAAAGCATTTGCACACTATCGTTGGTAATAAGGAGGACCCATGGCAAGACAATTCCCATTGGAAAAAATTAGAAATATCGGTATCATGGCTCACATCGATGCTGGTAAAACTACTACTACTGAACGTATATTGTTCTATACAGGAATTAACCATAAATTAGGCGAAGTCCATGATGGTCAGGCTACCATGGACTGGATGGCTCAAGAGCAAGAACGTGGTATCACCATCACCAGTGCATGTACTACATGTAATTGGCAAGATTGCTCTATCAATATCATCGATACTCCAGGACACGTAGACTTTACTGTAGAAGTAGAACGTTCGCTAAAAGTACTAGACGGCGCAGTCGCTCTATTTAGCGCACGTGCTGGCGTACAGGCTCAGTCTGAGAACGTATGGCGTCAGGCTAGCAAGTTTAACGTACCTAGACTATGCTTCGTGAACAAAATGGACATCAACGACGCTAACTTCCTTAAGGCTGTCAAGTCTATGAAAGAAGTACTCGGCGCTAACGTAGTGCCTATCCAGCTCCCTATCGGTGAGGCTGAGACATTCAAGGGTATCGTTGACTTGTTGAAGATGAGAGCGTATGTTTTCTACGATGACCTCGGCAAAGACGTCAGAGAAGAAGACATCCCTGCTGATATGCTCGCCCAGTGCGAAGAATACAGACAGAAAATGGTAGAGTCAGTCGTAGAGACTGATGACGCTCTGTTAGAGAAGTTCTTTAATGGTGAAGAGATCACTATTCCAGAACTGAAAAAGGCTATTCGAAAAGCCACTTGCGAATTAAAGATATTCCCTTGCCTATGCGGTACTGCTGCTAGAAACAAGGGTATCCAAGAATTGCTAGACGCTATCGTAGACTACATGCCTAGCCCTATCGATGTACCACCTATCAAAGGTACATTGCCAGACGGCTCAGAGGTAGAGCGTCACAATAGCGACGACGAGCCATTTAGTGCTCTAGCATTCAAGATCGCTACAGACCCTTATGTGGGACGTATTACATTCATTCGTGTGTACAGCGGTAAACTCGCTGCCGGCTCGTATGTAAACAACTCATCTAAGGACAAGAAAGAGAGAGTAGGACGTTTATTGCATATGCATGCTAATAACCGTACTGATATAGACGAAGTAATGGCAGGCGATATCTGCGCTGTCGTAGGTCTGAAGAACACCGGTACTGGTGACACTCTCTGTGATGAAAATCATCCTATCAAACTCGAAGAAATGGAATTTATGAAGCCAGTCATCGAGCAGGCTATCGAGCCAAAAGACAAACAAGCACAAGAGAAACTCGGCATCGCTATCGCGAAATTGATGGAAGAAGACCCTACATTCAAGTCATATACTGATGACCAGACAGGTCAGACTATCATCGCTGGTATGGGTGAATTGCACCTAGACATTTTGGTAGACCGTATGAAACGTGAATTCGGCGTAGAAGTCAATGTCGGCAAACCACAAGTAGCCTACAAAGAGACTATCCGTCGTGCTGTCGAGGCAGAAGGCAAATACATCAAACAGTCTGGTGGTCGTGGTCAATATGGTCACTGTAAGATTAAGATGGAGCCACTCGAGAGAGACAAGGGTTACATCTTTGAGAGCACTGTCGTTGGTGGTGCTATACCTAAAGAATTTATCGCACCTATCGACGCTGGTATTCAAGAAGCCAAAAAATCTGGCGTGCTAGCCGGCTACGAGACTATTGACTTTAAGGTCAATGTTTACGACGGCTCTTACCACGATGTCGACTCGTCAGAAATGGCGTTTAAGATAGCAGGCTCTATGGCGTTCAAAGAAGCTATGAAAAAGGCTGACCCAGTACTGCTCGAACCTGTGATGAAAGTGGAAATCACTACTCCAGACGACTATCTCGGTACTGTAATGGGTGGTATTACTTCCCGTCGTGGTATCTTGACTGGTACAGAAGCCAAATTCGGCTCTCAGATCATACATGCCGAAGTGCCATTGTCCGAGATGTTCGGATATTCTACCGACCTTCGTGGCTCTACACAGGGTCGTGGTACATTCACTATGGTGTTTAGCCACTACGCTGAGACACCTAAGAATGTGTCTGACAAAATCATCGGCGCTAGACAAAAATCTGAATAATATGCTATTGTCGCAAAAATATAGCGTTTTTAATGCAATATTGTGTTAAAAACGCTTGACAATATGCAAAAAAATAATTAAACTAAATGTGTTTTATAAAGGAGATAAAATATTATGGCAAAAGCTAAATTCGAAAGAACTAAACCGCATGTTAATATCGGTACTATTGGCCACGTTGACCATGGTAAGACTACCTTGACTGCTGCTATCACTAAAGTTTTGGCTGCTAAAGGTTGGGCTGAATCCAGAAGATATGACCAGATCGATAATACTAAG
>CAYWFC010000005.1:0-38140 GCA_964457935.1 uncultured Lachnospiraceae bacterium | reverse complement strand
ACACAGAATATGTGGTAAAAAAATCTCTCAAAGTAGCACTAAAGAGAAAAGACATATCTGTCATTGGTACTAAGAGTAAACTGCAGTGCCTAATGGTAAAAATGGCACCACATAGCCTGATAATGAATACATGGCTCAGACAGCAGAAATTAAATAAAAAATATAAAAATAAACCTGTCAAAAATATCGTAAATAATTAAAAAATAAAAATATGATATTTTATCAGAAATTCAAGCAAAAAAGCGATAATTTTATCGCTTTTTTGTATTTTTATGTAGTTTTTCGATATTTTAATTGTTATTTTATGCAATCTATCAGACATTTTATTTATTATTTTATGTAATTTCTCGATATATTATTCATTTTTATGCAATTTATCGGATATTTATCTAAAAAATATTATTCATCTTTATGTAATTTTTCAATATTTTTATTTGTTATTATTTTTTTCTGTTTTTAGTTGCAATTTTGCTTTTTTGATTTGTTTTCGCTGGATTATCTTATAGCCGAGAGGCACTTTGATTTTCACCACATGGAATGGACAAAGCTCCTGACAGCAGAAGCAGTTGATACACTTAGAGTAATCTATATGTGCATAAGGACAGCCATTTTTGTCTTTTTGGATAGATATGGCTTTGGCTGGGCAATGCTCGTAGCATTTCTTGCAACCTTTGCATTTATTAGGGCTGATGACAGGTCTACGCTGGAAGTGGCGTTTGAATGCCTTTTGGAAAATCTTAGGCACCACGTGGGCGTAATTATCCGCTGAGACGTGGATATTTTTGTAGTCAGGGATGACGCTATCGGCTAGGCTGTCACCCACTACTGTGATGTCATAATTCTCGCCAATTTTTTGTCGTCTGAGCGCCTCCACCAGCAGTGGGTATTCGCTAGGCTGTAGGTTCATAATCTGCACACCCACAGCGTCGACGCAGTATGGATTTTCGCCGGCGAATATTTTGTTCACTATACGCGGAGTGCCACTGGTAGGACCATTGCCTTCCATACCGACCACTGCGTCTACGAAGTGCAATACTACCTTGTCGCTGATGCTCTCTTCGATATCTATCAGGAAATTGCAAAAATCTCTCAGTTCTGGGTACAGGCTATGCATTTGTGCTTTGATTAGCCCCGGTATCACGCCGAATAAATTCTTTACCGCGCCGGTGTATCCAGTCAAGCCATGTGTCTTGAACTTCGCTACATTGATGATGACGTCTGCTTTGTCCACGCAGTCCATAATCTCTATGCTCTTTGACTTCTCGCCGTCTATCTTGATATTGACGCTATCGAAGTTATGATTTAGGTCCGCACCGCTATTGGCGCTCGCTGTGGTCATCTGAGTGACTTCGTATATCTTGCCTACATGGTTTTCGTTGAAAAATGCGCCCGGGCTGTCTGCGATGATACATTTCGCGCCTGTGGACAGTACTTTTTTGGCTATGGCTTCGACTACGGCTGGGTGGGTGGTGACTGCCTTGTCAGGAGAGTATTTCTCCACTAGGTTGGCTTTGAGTAGTACAGTCATATGCGGCTGGATGTATCTCTCCACTCCGCCCAAGTCATCGAATATCTGGTCTATGGTTTTGGTGACATTTCGCTTGTCATAATCTTCACAATTTCTGAGTGATACTATATTGTTCTTCATTTTCTGCTCCAAATCATATATTTTATATAATATTTCTACACTTATTTTCACAAAATGTCAAATGTATTTGATTTTTTGTAATTTTTTTTGTAGAATAAATCATACCATCGAGATATTTATGTTAAAAATCTTAGCCAAAACACTACAAAATGAGAAGATACTCAAATCTGCGACCATTACATTCGACGAGTCGCAGGTGACTTTTTATGAATTGACCAAGGCTCTCTGTGAGAAATTGGACGAGCCTACGCCAGTCATTTTGACTAAGCACGTACTCGACCTAAAGAAGTTTAACATATGTTTTTTCAAGGCAGAGGACTTCGTGGAGAGTGTGCATTTTGACAAAATGGTATTTCAACACTTGGTGGAGAAGAGGTAATATATGAAGATAGCGATATTGACGAGTGGCGGTGACGCGCAAGGGATGAATATGGTGCTAAAAGGCGCGCTAGATATGGCAAAGGCTACAAAAGTAGACTTGTACAAAGTGCGTCGTGGGTATGAGGGACTGATAGACGGCGAGATTTCGCCACTGACATACGAGGACCTGCAGGGCAGAGAAAATGATGGCGGTAGTTGCATCATGATCAGCCGTAGCAGTAGATTTTTGCAGGCAAAATACCGCAAAATCGCAGTGGAAAATCTAAAAAAGAAAAAAATCAGCCACTTGATAGTCGTAGGTGGCAATGGCAGTTTCCGCGGGGCGCTAGATCTCGTCAAACTGGGCGTGAATGTCATATGTGTGCCAGCGACCATAGATAATGACTTGAATTTCGATATGACGCTGGGCTTCGACAGTGCTGTCAATCATGCTATCGAGTGCATAGACAATATATTGGACTGTGTCAATGCCATTGGGTGTGGTGTGGTGATAGAAGTGATGGGCAGAGAGAGCGGGGATTTGGCTACTTATGTCGGGCGTGCGCTAAATGCTGAATACATCATCACCAACGACGTGCCAGTAGACTACAAAGCCATATCTGAACAAATCAAATCTTATTACGCTATGGGCTGTACTCGGCCTGTAGTGGTATTGCAAGAGAAATTTCTAGACATAGACACTGTGGCAGACAATCTAGAGAAAAATACGGGCATTAGGTTCAAGCGACAGATATTGGGCTACACTCAGCGCGGGGGCAAGCCTAGCGCGTACGACAGAGTGTACGGATATGAGCTGGGTGCGTGCGCAGTAAAACTCCTCAATGAAAAGACCGCCAATATCGCCATAGGACGCGTGGACGGCAAAGTGCAGGCGCAGGATATAGAAAAGTCAATCTTGAGCAAAACAAAAAAAGTTTGAAAAAAATCAAAAATCAGTTGACATATTTTTATCAAAAACATATAATTCTATAGCAGTTTAGAAATCCACGTTTCTAAATTGTTTTATTTATGAATAAATACATCATTATTTGCATATAAATTCAAATCATAAAAGGAGAAAAGAAATGGACGAGCAAGTAGTATTAACCCCAGAAGGATTGGAGAAATTGAAAGAGAGATTGAATTATCTAAAGTCAGTCAAGAGGCTAGAAGTGTCTGCCAAAATCGGTGAGGCACGTAGTTATGGCGACCTTAGTGAGAATGCTGAGTACGAGTTTGCGCGCGAAGAGCAAGCCACTGTCGAAGCAGAGATTTTTGACCTAGAGAATAAACTAAAAAATGCTAAAGTCATCGACGGCAAGAAGATCAACACCAGCGCTGTGGGCATAGGATGTACTGTGACACTGTATGACGAAGAGTTTGACGAAGAGATTTCGTACAAGATAGTAGGCGACACAGAGAGCGACCCAGCCAATGGACTAATCAGCAACCTTAGCCCTGTCGGCTCTGCTATACTAGGCAAGAAACCTAACGAAGTAGTGTCTGTCAAGACCCCTGCTGGTGTATGTAATTATAAAATACTAAAAATCAAAGCGTAAAGTTCGCACTTTTATAAAATATTTGTCGATTTTTCTGACAAATATTTTTTTAGGTATTGACAAATTCGCGTTTGTGTGATATATCAGTATTATATAATAAGAAAAGGAGAGGTAGTATGAGAGAAGCTATTATTTTGAAAGATTTGTATTTGTCAGTGTCTGGTAGTGGCGAGTGTGATTTCGCTGTGATTGGCGCAGGTGCCGATACTTTGACTAGACTGGCGGATGACAAAGTCGTGCTAGGCAAAAGGGTAGAAAACGCCTATGGCGGTGCTATGGCTTATGACTTCGTCACTGATGACGGGGTGGTGTATAGCAGTCTGGTGGCTATAAAGAATAATTCAAATAAGACACATTTTAATTACGAATCGTTTAGTGAATGTTTTAGCGAAGATGATTTAGAGAAATTGAGTTTGTTTCTAAATGACCAAAAGAGCACATCGCGTATGCCACGCTTCGCATTGAAATCTATCAGCAAGAAAGCAAAATCTCTCAAGGCTATGTCTATAGAGAATAATTAATCTATATATTCACCTACTGCTATGCGGTAGGTGTTTTTTTTGTGATTTTACTGAAAATTACACGATTTAGCCAAAAATATTAGTCAAATCAACATATTTTTGTTAAAATGATGTGTAATATTTCTATTTAATCGGATATACTAGCGATAGTTATTCAAGGAGGTAATATATGAATACAGACAAAATTTATGCAGAGCATATCGCTAACGAATATTCCAAAAAGGAGTCAAACAAGGTAAATCAATTACGAAAATTGGACACCAAAGCAAAACTACCATCTGACATATTCGCTTATTCATTCGGCATCGGCAGTGCGCTAGTATTAGGACTGGGTATGAGCCTGTCTATGCAAGTCATCGGTGGCGGACTAACATGGATGATAGTAGGTATAGCAGTCGGCGTACTGGGACTGGTAGGATGCGGAGTAAATTATCCAATTTTTAAGAAATTGAGAGAGAAAGGCAAGCAAAAATATGGCTCAGACATTATGCGTCTAGCAAAAGAAATCAGTGAAGAAGAAGACTAATGCACAGGAGGGTAGGTATTATGAATAAATCAGAGAGCAAGTATTACAATACCGCCCTATTGTTTAACAAAGCACTAATCGAATTGTTAAACAAGAAAGACTACGAATACATCACTATCAAAGAACTGTGCGAAAAAGCAGGTGTCAATCGCTCGACTTTTTATCTACATTACGACAAAATAGATGATCTGGTAGAAGAGTGTATCGAAAATAGTGACAAGCAATTCGCAGAATATTTCCCAGAGAGCGTGAAAGACTTTTTTGCTAATTTTCAGAATAAATCACAAGAAGATTTGATATTTGTGACGCCGGAATACTTGACTCCGTATCTCAACTATATCAAAGAGAATAAACTTATCCATCAAGTAGCAGTCAAACATCAGTACATAATGAAGACAACGCACAAATTTAACTTGCTTCACAAAAATGTCTTTGGCCCGATATTTCAAAAATTCGGCGTGGATGACAAGACAGCCAAATATATGATAACGTATTATCTTAATGGCATCAACGCCATCGTCAACGAGTGGATCAAGGCAGACTGTACTGACCCTATCGAATACATCGAAGATCTCATCATCAGATGTATCCACCCTATACGTGATACGAAGTAGAAAAAACTAGCGGATTATTTTCGCTAGTTTTTTATTTTTTAGATTAGTTTGATTGTTTTTTTGATTAATTTTATTTAATTTCAATTATTTATTTTTTCGTTATTTTTATGTATTTACAGTATTTTTTTGCTAATTTTAATGTTTTTGAGTATTTTTTTAATGTTTTTTTTGCATTTTTAATGTTTTTTTGTGATTTTGATTATTTTTGCTGTTTTTATTTATTATTTTTTCTGAGGTTATGGAAGAAATCTGACAGCAGAGTTTTTGATTCGTTTTCGCATTCGCCGACTACTATCTCTGTGCTGTGATTGAGATTGTGGTCAGACAGCAGTTGGTACTTTGACACTGCGCTACCGTATTTTTCATCCAATGTGGCGATGTGCAGAGTCTTGATCCTGCTAGACAATATTGCGCCAGCGCACATAGGGCATGGCTCGAGTGTGACATACATCTCGCAGTCATCTAGGCGCCAAGATTTTAGTTTTTTGCAGGCTTTGTTTATCGCCAATATCTCTGCGTGGTGCAGGGCGTTTTGGGTGTGTTCTTTGGTATTGTGTGCTGTGGCGATGACTTTACCTGCGCGCACCAAAACCGCTCCAACGGGTATTTCTCCTTTGGCATAAGCCTTTCGCGCTTGCTGGATAGCTTTTTGCATATAATCCATTTTTCATTTCCTTTTCGTTAGTATTGGTATTGACTATTTTGGCGGATTTTATTTGACTCTGATACTCGACAGCCAGACCCAGTGCGACCTCGGGGATATTCATATTTTGGTCAAATATCTCAGGCAAATATTCTTCGCCGATAGGGTGTGGGATGTTTTCGTTGCCTACTTCGATAGTGTAGGCGGGGATTTGCAGATATCTAATGCACCAATCCTTGTATCCGCCAGCAGATTGTTCGGTCAATATGAGCGGATAGCTCGTCTCGGCTGACAATCTCTCGCCTATCGCTCTATCTCTAGACAGGTCACTCTCGCTCTCGTCATTGAAGCCATAATATATCACTTCGCCTTTGCTGTGATAAGATATGGTGAGCAGTGGTCTATTTTTCAGAGTGAAATCAATCAGCCCTTGCACTTCGCGCTCGCTCTGCGGATAAAATCCCACAAAATTCTCATAGAACGGGCAGTATTCGTTTAGTGCGCCCTGACCCCAGTCTGCGTCGAAATTGGTATTTAGATCGACGAGATTGATGTTTGACTTTAGCCTACCGAAGTCTCGACTACCTTCGTTGCCCAGTATCAAGTACTGCTGAGTGATGTCGCATGGGACGGCTTCTATGCCCTCTAGCACCACTTCTATGCCGTCGGGATTGACCATAAATACGAAATATATCCCACCAGCGGTGCTCAACCCTTTGGCGTGCAGATAACGTACTTGCTCTATGAGTAGCAGAGTAGTGATGTATTCACGCGCGTGTATGCCAGCCTGTATGAGTATTTGCGGGCCGTCATATGCGCCTATGTGTGTGCCGAGCAGATTTTTGCCCAGCACTGATTTGCCGACATTGAAGAGCTCCAAGCCGTCGTTTTGCAAATCTACTATCCTTTGCACTAATTGTTGATAAGTCATATATCACCTCTATTTGTGATATGTTATTTTCCCCAAAATAGTGAATGCTCGGTATATTTGTTCGGTCAGTATCACGCGCATCAGAGTGTGCGGATAGGTCATATGACCGAAGCTGAGTCTAAGGTCAGCGGACTTTTTGAGAGTGTCGTCTAGCCCGTTCGATGCGCCTATCACGAAGGTAATAGTGCTGGCGCTGAGCGAATATTGCTCTATAGTTTTGGCGAATTTTACGCTATCGGCGCACACGCCGTCTATGTCGCACACTACCACTTTGCCTTTCAGGTGTTTGCGGATATTTTGGCTGTCAGCCAGCAAGCATTTGCCTATCTCGCTGTCGTTCTTTGGCACTGTCTCGGGTATCTCGATGATAGAAAAGTCACAAAATCTCGACAGGCGTTTTTTGTATTCGGCGATGGCGTCGGTAAAGAATTTTTCTTTCACTGTGCCAATGCAGACTAACCTAACGCTAATCATAGTATCCCCCATATAAACGTGATGACTGTGCCCAGTATGGATATGACCAGCGTCCCGATAAAGAATACTGAGTCAGTGAATGAAATATTTAGTTTTTTCTTTCGTAAATCTAATAACGGTGCGTTCTTTTGGGTCATAGACAGCACTTTATTGATAGCGGTCATATTGGCGTTAAATTGTTCGGGAGTGAGTTGCTCCATTTTGAGCACATCGAATAGTTTGTTTGATATATCTTTGAGCCGAATGCGTACTATGGCGCGCAATAGGTAACAGTATGCCCACACCAGCAGTCCGAGCGAGAGTGCGAGCATAAAGATAGTCCCCATGGCGCTCGTGCCACCAAAGACGAAATCTATGATAATATTCCTGAGATTGCCTAATGGCAAGTTTTTGACACTGGCATAACTAAAATACACTGACAGGAAATTATTCATAAAGTGCATAATGATAGCGGGATATATGCTATCGCTCGCCAGCGACACCAGTCCTATCAGACAGCCCAGAATGCTGGCGTAAAAGAATTTCGTAATGTCGAGATGGAGCAAGCCGAAAAACAGTGACGACATAATGAGAGCGAAGCGCTTGTTCGTGGCGCTATCCAGCCCGCGTAGCAGTATCCCCCTGTGCAAAATTTCTTCGCACAATCCCGGTAGCATCGCTACCAGCAATATCTCCGAAGCCATAGGGTCTATGCTGATGATAGGCGCCACCATGTAGTCCTCAAAGCCTATAGTGTATAGTATAGACTGAAAAAACGACGACACGAAGATATTGAGAAAATATATAACAAATCCCAATAATACTGCCAGCAATATTATCTTCCAAGAGGTCTTTTTGAACCCAAAATCGCTCATAGTGGTCTTGATATTTTTCGATACGAGCAAGGTGTACATCAGAGTAGGTACACCACTGATGATGACTACCTGTATGAGCAGGGTAGACAGCCACTCGCTCTGTATGACGTGCATATATGACAGCACAAATACCCCTATCAGCATCAATAGGGCTATGAAATATATAGTAGTTATGGTCTGAAATTTCTTGTTTTGCATTACACGTACTCGCTAATAAATATGATAATCCACACTATCGTCATGATAGCGAAGCATCCCCAATAATATAGTCGCTCATCTTTTTTGACTTCCGCCTTTGCAGGGCTAGCACTGTCGTCCAGTACTGAGTCATGCTCGTCGGCGTCCTTTAGGGCAGTATTTTTCCTCAGCAATACCCACATCATCAGCGCCCACAGTGCGAATGTGACTATGGTGTATATGAGATTGCCAGTAGAGTGTGCAAACTCGGTGGTCTCAGCTGAGTGATTGATGAAATTGATAGTGATAGACACTAGGTTATTGCAGAAATGCACTATCACGCAGTACCAGATATTCTTCGTCTTGATCATAATGGTCGCTAGCAACAATCCGAACAAGAACGGATAAACAAACTGCGTGGCAGACAGGTGAAACACGCTAAACATCACTGCGGACATAAAGATGGCGAACATATTGCCCTTTTGCCTCAAGCCACTGAGTATGACGCCTCTAAAGAGTAATTCTTCGCACACAGCAGGCGCTATAGCCATAGATAGCACAGCCAGCAGATATGTCCATACATTGTCTATCACGAATGGCATTTCGGCGATAGGGTAGTGTATGGTGCGCAAAAATAGCTCGAAATAACTCACCACTCCGCTCAGCATAAACATACTGAATACACCCATAGCACAGCACAGCAGTATCTGCACTATGTCAAATCGCTGGCGCTCAAATACATTGGCGTGCATATCGTATCTGCGGTGGAAGAATATGAATGTCAAGAAAAACACCACTTGCATACACAGACTGGCGATCACGCTGACGGCGGTGCCATTCATCGCTTGCTCTATGCCGGCCTCGCTCATGCCTGCCATGGACAGCACTATGCTGATCAAAATATACACAGCCACTACTGTGACTTGCGATATCAAAAAACTCATCAAAAAAGCAATACCACTTTGCTTCAAGGTCATAGATTTCTTTTGCATATATGTATTATACTATATAATTTACAAAAAAACAACTAACTATGCCCAGGTTAGAAATATTTTTGTCACATACTTGATATTTCACGCGTTTTGGTGTAGAATATAGGTCGGAGAGAGATATGAAGATAATAGTAGGTCTGGGCAATCCAGACAAAATATATAGCAAGACTTATCACAATGTAGGCTTCATGGCAGTGGACGAATTCGCCAAAATACACAAAATAAATATATCCAAAAACAAATGTCGTGCCAAGATAGGCATTGGTACAGGATTCGTGCTGGCACAGCCACAGACATATATGAATAACTCTGGCGATAGCGTGCTGGAATTAAAAAAGTACTTCAAGGTCAGCAACGATGACATACTCATAGTGCTAGACGACATTGACTTGCAGGCAGGAGACTATAGATATAGGCAAAAAGGTAGTGCCGGCACGCACAACGGTCTGCGCGACATAGTAGAGAAGGTGGGCGAGACTCCGCGCCTAAGGATAGGGATAGGTAGACCGGACGGAGATCTGGCTGACTATGTGCTGAGCAATATTAATTGCGAGAAAAAACCACTCATAGACAGTGCCATCGACAAGGCTATGGATAAAATAGATGACTTTATTAATGGAAAAATAGTATGATAGATTTTTTTGACGACAGCAGGCTAAAAGATATATTTTCTCATGACAGAGTGGCTGTAAAAGGTCTAGGACTAGGCGAGATATGCGCCAGTCTGACTGCTACTGATGAGAAAATTTTTTTCGTATTGCCCAGTCAAGACCTGACGTCAAAAGCATACGAAGAACTGCGCGCGCTGGGAGAGAAAGTGACTGCACTGGATGTAGCAGATATGCCGTTCGTGGCTAGTACTTATGAGAGCGGTCAAAACAAAACGCGTCTAATCAGATTTCTCCACGACATACATTGCGGTGCTAGGATAGCGGTGGTGAGCGCAGATGTATTGCACGTCAGACTGCCACATCGCGCGGACTTTGAGCGAAATATCATCAAACTAAGCGCGGGGCGAGAGGTGGGGCTTTTGCACTTCGTGAAGCGCCTGATATCTATCGGATACACCCGCGCAGAAGTGGTGTCAAACCCCGGCGAATATGCTCTGCGTGGTGATATAGTGGATGTATTTATGCCTATAGGCGAGCACCCGGTCAGAATTAATTTTTTTGACGACAGCATAGAGAATATGTATTATTTCGACAGCGCCACCGGCACCAAAAACGAAGAATTGGACGACATAGAGATAGTGCCGAATGACGTGATGGTACTAGATGCTGACTGTCAGGATGCTATCAAAAAATCTATATCGCAGACCATGTCAAAATACAACGAACAGCAACTACAAAGTGCATACAATGCTCTCGACATCCAAGGCACTATCCCAGCATATATGGCAGATATGTTTTTGGACGGGGCGACTGAGTCTATAGCAGAGTATTTCGACGCAGACAGGACGGCGCTGGCGTATAGCCTGCAGATAGAAAATGAGATAGAAAAAATACAAAAAAATATAGACAAAAAAATAGATTTATTTTTTAATAATGAATATACAAAAAATATAGCAAAAAATAAAAATAAATATATAAATAATTATGAAAAAAATAAAAAAATAATTATTTTTGATAATACACAAAATTACGAAAACTACCATATTTCGCGCTGTATAGAGCAAAAAAATATATTTTTTAATGATTTTCTCTACAAAATAGAATTATTGGTAGCGGAGACGAAAAAATATATTAATAAAAAAATAATTTTGTGTCTAAAAGAAGAAGAAACACTGACGTCTATCGAGAATATTTTCACCAAAATGTCTGTGCCGTCTACTCGCGACATTTCGCGCGCAGGGCTAGTGCTGACCACGCTAGACATCCCTTATAATATTTGCTTCGAGGACAGCGATGTGCTGTATATAGGCAGTGTGAATTTTGCGCATAAAAAGAAAGCCAAAAAATCCACCGCCACTGTGCAAAAATATCTGCCAGCCAAAGGCGAATATGTAGTGCATAGCGTGCATGGCATAGGCCTGTGCGAAGGGGTGGAAAAAATCACTGTCATGGGCAGTGTGAAAGATTTCTTCAAGATAAAATACAAAAATGACGACACGCTGTATGTGCCTATAGAAAATACTGATTGCCTGTCGCTGTACATGGGCGCTGATGGTCACGTCAAACTAAACAAACTCGGAGGCAAGGAATTCGCCACTATCAAGAAAAACGCTCAAAAAGCGATAGACGACATGGCGCAAGAATTGCTAGCGCTGTATTCTGCACGCCAAAATGCCAAAGGTTATGTTTATGCACCAGATGATTATCTCATGACTGAGTTTGAGCAGGCATTCCCATACGAAGAGACCGCCGACCAGCAGTCCGCTATCCAAGACGTGAAAAACGATATGATGTCAGCCAAGATAATGGACAGGCTGATATGTGGCGACGTGGGCTATGGCAAGACTGAAGTGGCACTCCGCGCTATGTTTAAGGCAGTGCTGAGTGGCAAGCAAGTGGCGTTTTTGGCGCCTACCACTGTACTCAGCCTACAGCATTATATGAGTGTGGTCGATAGGTGCAAAAATTTTGACCTAAATGTGGCAATGCTAAATAGATTTAAGACCCCAAAACAGCAAAAAGAGATATTGCGCGACCTAAAGGACGGCAAAGTGAATGTCATATGTGGTACGCATAGATTGCTATCAAACGACGTGCAGTTTGCGGACTTGGGACTGCTGATTTTGGACGAGGAGCATAGATTTGGCGTCAGTGCTAAAGAGAAAATCAAACAGCTCAAGAACAACGTAGACGTGCTGACCATGAGCGCCACACCTATACCTAGGACGCTCAATATGGCGCTACTATCTATACGCGACATATCTATCATCAATACCCCACCTAGAGACCGATTGCCAGTCAAGACTTATGTCATGGCATACAATGAGAAAATCATCGCCCAAGCCATACGAGACGAAGTGGCGCGTGGCGGTCAAGTGCTGATCATATATAATGATATAGACCAAATATATGGTCTGTGCAGTAGTTTGCGCAAGGCAGTGGCTGATGACAACATAGTTTTCGACGTGGCGCATGGTCAAATGGACAAAATAGTGCTAGAGAATGCTGTCAAAAGGCTGTATGACAAAGAGACGCAAGTATTCGTATCCACCACTCTGATAGAGAATGGTATAGATTTGCCAAAAGCCAACACTCTCATAGTGCTAAATAGCCACAGGCTGGGTCTGTCACAAATGTATCAGCTACGCGGGAGAGTGGGCAGGAGTGCTGAGCAGGCGTATGCGTACTTCACATATCCAGACAGGAGCGTGATGACTACAGAGTCTATGAAGAGACTAGAGATTTTGGCAGAAAATACCGAACTAGGCAGTGGATTTAAGATAGCGATGAGAGATTTGCAGTTACGCGGGGCGGGCGAATTGCTGGGCAAGTACCAGCATGGGCATATGGTGAAGATAGGCTACGATATGTACGTCAAACTACTCAATGAGACCACCGCAAGGCTAAAAGGTGAGAAAGTAGTGCAGGCTAGAGACATTAAGATAGATATAGATATATCTGCTCATATACCTATTAGTTATATATCAGACGAAGCCGAGCGCCTAAAATGCTATGCCAAGATATCTAATATCATAGACACTGCTAGCCAAAAAGCCACTCTCGACTACATCAAACAGACTTATGGCAACAAAATACCGAATAGCGTCAGACAACTGACCATAGTGGCGCTCATCAAAAGTCTCGCCACTAAATGTGGCATCAAGCGCATAGTACTCAACCCACAAAAAATGGCTATCGAATACTACCCAGAAGATTTTGACCCAGAAAAATGCTTGAAATCTCTCAAAAAATATGATAAATTCATAGTCAGAAATGGCGTTTACCCTACGCTGGAATTGAATATTTCTAAGTTTTCGGTGCAAAATGCACAGGATTATGTATTGAATTATCTGCAAAATGATAATAATTATTGAAACTTTTGCTAGTTTTTGTTTGCTATTTTTATTTTTCTCGTATATAATAGGTAAGAATTTATGCACACTAGGAGTTCTTTTATGAAAAAGAAATTATTGATATTTGTATTATGTATACTAATGGTAGTGCCTGTTTTGGCAGGCTGTGCCAGTTTCCCAGTAGACCCTGTGAAGTATTACAACGCAGTGGTCGCTACTGTAGGTGACACCAAGATCACTAGGTCAGACCTTTTGTCTGCGTACAATAGTTATGGCTACAGCACTTATGTGTCTAGCCAAGGTCAGACAGTGGATGAGGCGCTGGATAGTACTTTGCAGTTTTTGATCAAGCGTGAGATGATAGTGCAGTACGCCGAGACTGAGACGCTCAGCGGGTCGTCTGTGCTGAAGTACGCGCTCAATGATTATGAGATCAACGAGATGTTCGTCGACGTGGTAGAGTATATAGATAGTATTTATGAGCAGTATGAGACTACTGCTAGAGAGAAATTGGACAAGACTACTACAGACCCTACTACTGATAGCGAGGCTACTAAGTATACATTCTCGAAATACGAGAAGAGAGCCACTCTGACAGAGCTGTCTCCTAGCAATACTGTAGAGAAAGTGGAGTACATCCCAGAAGACCTACCTACCACTGCCGACAATGCTGTATTGGCGACCACTTATTTCGCTCAGTACAAAGATTTTGAGACTATAGCACGCGCATTGTACGAGCAGTATGCGTACTACTGCGATGATGCCGAAGTGTACGACAAGGCAGAAGATTTGCTACTCAATCAATTAATCTCAAATGAGAGATACAAGAGAGATGCCAACGGCAACCCTCTGACTACTGACAAAGATGACGTATTCATCAGAGAATTCCAGAGAGCGTACGAGAATGCGTATCAAAATGCTATGATATCCAAAGTACGCACAGTTTATCTGCAGAACGAAGATATCAGCACTGATTATTTGATCAGAAAATTTAGATCTCTGTACCAGACTGATTATACCAAATATTCACTCAGCACCAGCGACTACGCTAGCGCCATGAAGTCTGATGCTAGCGCTGTGCTGTATCACCCTGATGATGGCGACCAGTTCTTCTATGTGTACCACATATTACTGCAGTTTAGCGATGAGCAGAGTGACCTGTACGAGTCATACAAGACTCAGTACAATGACGGCGACAATGGTGTCATAGATGAATCTACTTATAATAATTATTTGGCACAGCTCAAAAATGCTGTCCCTGTGAAATTAAGAGACTCTGAAGGCAATCAGACAGAGACCACTTACACTGTGGCAGACATAGAGAATATGGTGAAGAGCCAAATAGTCGGCACTGATGGGCAGAAATTGTCTGCATTCATCAACTTGATGTATCAGTACAACGAAGACCCTGGCATGTTCACTAGCACTACTCCTTACGCTATAGGATTTGAGAATAGTTCAATGGTAGACGAATTCAATACTGTGGCTAGAGAATTAGCAGAGGATGATGTGTACGGTGCAGTGAGCGAAGCATTCGTGTCAGACTATGGATATCACATTATGTTTTATGCTGGCAAAATCACGAATAAATTCAATATCGGTGAGATAAACAGCAATACTCTAAACTTGACCAAACTCAATAGTGTATATGTAAATGAATTGACTGAATACACATATTTTGATTGGCTGTTTGACAAAGTTTATCCTGCAGATACTGACGAAGTGTACAGCACGAACAATGGCTATAGTGACTACGAGGATGGCTTGGCAGATACATTGTCAAATGTATACAATCCTACTATAAACAAAAAAGTACTAAAAACTAGTACCAAACTCTAATATTTAGCAAGAAGTGAATGTATGTTCACTTCTTTTTTTGTATACAAAAACAGATAATGAAGTATACTCTGTTTTTGCACAAAAAAAATAAACTCCACTTCACATTTGCACCTTCTTATCGCCATATATGAAGTAAACTCCATTTTATCGCAAAAAAATATCACTCACATAGCAGTGAGTGATAAGTGTGTGATATTAGACATTGAGTAGTCTGAATATTTTCTTGTTCACGATCATGAAAATCAAGTCCAAAACCCAAATTAGCCAACCGCCAAATATACGGATGATGCCAGCTAAGATTTTGCCCTCTTGGAATCTAGTGACTATGCCACAAATCCAAGCAGTGAATGGGATGATCGCCAAGATAAGGCTAACTACATAACCCAAACCAAAATAATCGCTCTTTTTTGCCATAATTTCCCTCCATATTGTTATGATATAACATATTTGCGCTAAAGTCAAATATTTTGTCGAAATTGTTTTTCTTTTTTTGATTGATAATGCATTATACTCGTCTGACGTCTGGAATATGCCAAAAATATATTTTTTGATGCGTTTTTTAATAAATATATATAATAATTATATATAAAAATCCAAAAATATTTTGTTTTTGTTTGATAAAATAATATATAAGTGTTAAAATATATTAACGGAAGTTGTCGTTTGTAGTCGTTTCGTGACTATGGGCGATATGTGCTAGTTGGATAAAAAATATTAATTTACAAAAGGTGATTATGAGAGTATTCAAGAAGTTCTTTTATGTTTGTTTAGTAACGTTATCTTTTACATGTCTTTTCGCTTGCACGCCAAAAGGAAAAGTGAGTGTCAATAGCATACAGTTTACAGATAGTTCGGTCGAGTTATTGGTGAATGACACCTACGCACCGCAAGTGCGCTTCGTGCCACGCAATAGTACTGTGCGTGACTATGTTTTGACCACGAATAACGGCGCGGTGATAAAGATAGAAGATGACTTGTCTATCACTGCCATCAGTGCTGGGCGTGCTGTGCTGACTGCTCGCTCGCTAGACGGTGACAAAGTGGCTAATATGAACATAGTAGTATACGATGAGCCATATCAGCTAGACACACCTACGCAGTTGAGACTGGACGGCGATGAGATAAAGTTCAATGGTGTGACCAATGCGCATAGTTATTGCCTGAAGGTAAATGATAAAGAAATAAAATTACAAAATATCACTACATACAAATTGACAGATTTTGATAGCGTGCTGACAGTGCGTGTCAAGGCTGTGGGCGAGGGCAGGGTATCTCTGTCATCAGACTACAGTGACCCTATACGCTTCGTGAAGATTAGCCCTGTCAAAAATGTCTCTGTCAACAATACTACATTGACATTCGACCAGATTGCTAGAGTAAATAGTTACGAAGTGGTGCTGACCAATCTAAACACTAATAGTGTCCAAACTATCACAGTGAATGCTAACACAGTAGATTTGTCATCATACATATCTGACACTCGCTACAGCATCAAAGTGCGCGCTCTGAGCGAGGGCTACGATGTGACAGATATGGACATTACATTGGACGAAGTATATGACGGCGAATACAGCGATGAAGTGACATTCAGAAAATTAGAAGCCGTTACAGACTTGAGTTTATTCAACAATACTTTGTCTTGGAATAGCAAAGAAGTAGACTGCGTGTACGAAGTGCATTTCGAAGGTGCTAGCGCCAAAACAGTCACTACTACAGAGTGTAGTCTAGACCTGACTGCCATAGGACTGACAGCGGGAGATTATCAGGCGTATGTGTATGTCAAACCTACGTCGGCTAATTTCATCACCAGCGCTATGTCTAGTGTAGTAGGATTCAAAAAACTCGCTAATATCGGCGCATCTGACATCGTTATGTCAGATAACGTCATCAGTTGGCACAAGGTAGACGGCGCCACTGGCTACAAACTAATACTAAACGGCAGTGTGTACGACCTGACTTCACCACAGGTGACAGGTGACATGGTGACAGCAGCGCTAGCAGGCAGTGCATTCACTCCTAGCGTGTATACTGTGAGCGTAGTGGCTTATGGCGATACTACCAATACTGTATTTAGCGACGAGATAGAGATGACTGCTAGGCCTACAGTGGAGAAACTAAAACCTGTGTCTAATTTCACACTCGTCAGCATAGATGACAGTGCTGAGAGAGTGCATTTGTCATGGATAGATGAGAATACATCCAATACTGGATACTACATATACGTCAATGGCGAACTGGGCTTCACGCTAAATAAATCTGACCTGACCAATGTGGAGAATACTTATACTGCTAGCATAGACTATACACGTTTCGTCGAGGCAGGCATATATGAACTGAGAATCAAGACATTTGGCACTGCAGACAATGTATTTGACAGCGACTACGCTATCGACGTCCTCAATGTCAAGAAATTAGCAAAAGTGACAGACGCGCATATCGACGGCCACGCTGTGACATTTGTGACCAGTGAAACTTATAAAAAATATGACATCAGCCTGTACAGTGGCGACACTCTGGTCAAATACGAGACGGCCACATCAGAGACCAGCACAGCAGAATTCCTAAAAGGATTGGCTAGCGGTACATATACTGTGGAGATAGTCGCTCTCGGAGATGGTGAATATTACATCAAGAGTGACGCTACAGTGATAGTAGCAGTCACTAAGAAAAACGCTCCTACATTGTCTATCAGTGACAGCACATTGTCGTGGACGCCAGTGGTAGATATGGAGCATTACACTCTGCAGATAGGACATGCTGGCGCATACACCACTATAGATACATCGGCATTGCGCTACGATATCCCTGCTGAATATGAGAGCGGGCTGTATACTTTCGCTGTGCAAGGCGTAGGCGCAAACAATATCCTCAGCACAGAATACAGCAACATCATCACAGTATGCAAACTCGATGTAATAGATATGGATACTGTCAAATTTGAATACGATTATAGCACGACATCATATAGTCTGACATTCGATGATGACGATGCGACTGGGGTAGACTTTTATCGCCTATACATAGACGGCGAAGAGTTTGACACCAGCACAGACAGAGAGTTCGCTGTGCCAGCCAGTCAGTTTGCTACTGCAGGCGTGCATACCATACAGATACAGCGCGTGGCATTTGACTCATTGGTAGGAGATAAGTATTATATCAATTCTGACAAGAGCGAGCCATTCAACGTAACCAAACTCAATGTGCCTACCAGCGTCACACTCAGCGAGTCACAGCTGGTGGTAGATGACGGCATAGAGAAATTCAAACTTTATGTAAAGAAACCTAACTCGTCTGACTACCAGACAGCAGAAGTGACAGGCAACGCATTTGCTTTGTTTGGGGCAGATACATATACTGGAGTGGGATTATTCGACACAGTGGGCGAATATGTGGTCAAAGTACAGCAACTTAGTACAGAGCCACACAGCATAGACAGCGAGATTAGCGGTGAATATACATTCACTAAACTGGATAGCGCCAGTGAGATATATCAGTCCAATAATTATCTGTATTTCGCACAAATACCTAACGCTATCAACTACGACATGGTAGTAGACGGCGTGAGACGTACTTGCGACTACACCATTGAGAACGGCAAAGTCAAACTGCAAGTGCCAGCTGACTTAGTAGGTGGCGAAAAGTCACTACAAATCATAAGTGTAGGTGGCAATGGCCGTTATATCAATTCTGAGCCATGCGACACCATTAATATCAAAGTACTAGATGCACCTACATTGTCTATCGCAGATAGCGTACTAACTATATCAGAAGTAACAGGTGCTAGCGGATATGTGCTGACATTGACGACTGCTAATGATACTTATACGCACAATCTATCTGCGTCTGAGCGCGAATACGACTTCGACCTAGACAGTGACGTGACAGGAGCGATCACTATCACTGCCAGAGCAGTGGGCGGTAGCGGTTGGTGCTTCGACGGTATGGACAGCGAGCCTTTGGTGGCGCACAGATTAGCAGAAGTGACATTGGCAGTAGTGGACCAGCTTTTGGTATGGGATACTGTAGCCAATGCCAATGAATATCTGCTGACATTTGAAGACATGAACACTATGAAGTTCACCACACAGAGGTCATATGACTTTTATGCGAAATCTGCCGGCACTCATACTGTCAATATGCGAGCAGTGACTACTATCAATGATGAACATATATATATCAATTCTAGATTGTCCAGCATCACAGTGACTAAACTAGCCACCCCTTCTATGTTCAAAGTGGTAGAGGGCAAGGTGAAATATATCCAAGTCGCTGACGCCAATAAGTACATCTTGACTATCGGGGACAATGAATACTCTCTAAATAGCGACGGCGAGGTGGGCACTAATGTCAATGTGTCGGTACATACTGACTTTGCTAATGCAGATTTTGACTGCAAACTATATGCGTCCTACGATAGTGACGAATACAACTACATCAGGTCAGATATCTTGACTATGATAGTGAATATGGTGTCTACTCCTACAGGCATATATACCAAAGACAATCAACTGTATTGGGATGTGTGCGAAAACGCATCTGGCTACAAAATCAAGATAGTCAAAGAAGCGACAGACGACGAAGAAGAAAAAGAATACGAATATACAGTGCAAGGTGTGGAGAATAATTCTGCCAGCATATTAGATATATTGACAGACGGCGGTATGACCACTGCTGGTGACTACACCGTCACTGTGTGCGCTCTGGGCGACAGCACCAAGTATCTGAATTCTGAGACTAGCAAAGAATATGTAATACATAGACTATCTACCCCTACTAAATTAGGCGTAGTGAATGGTGCATTTAGCTTTGAGTATGATGCTCTCGCTACGAAATACGAGATATATTCGTATACGTACAACAAATCCACATACGAACTCGAAGAATACAAGACAGAGACTATACTAGGCTCCGACTCCGAGCCACGCTATGTACTGGATGCCAAAGAAGGACTATACGCGCTCAAGGTAAAAGCGATAGGCAATGGCTTCAATATCCTAGATAGTGAAGTCAGTGATGTGCATGACGTCATCATATTGCCACCTGTGAGTGAGTCTTATGTGAGAGAGGGCAAACTATATGTCAAGGCATTGACGATTTTCACCAAACTGGAAGTGACTTTTGCCAATGGCAAGCAGACATATACGAAGTACTTTAATTCAAGTAGTGATGAAACGGAAATACCTCTTAATGTAGGTCTAATGATATTATCAACTGACTACCGAGAACTAGATTATACCAGTATATTTGGTCAAATGATGAAAGAAGTAGACCTAGGTACTAGCGTGATCAATGTACCACCAGATGCATACGTATTGTCAGTGCGACTGATAGGTAATACTAATCATTCTGGGGTAAATATTGCAAAGATGTCAGCGTCATTTATGAATAGCCAGTTATACACTAGCAAGTCACTACCAAAAAATGACACTTACATCAAACTACCTACCCCTGTCATCACCAGCGCTGATGCCAACGGCATAGTGAAGTGGGGATTGGGCTCAGGTCAAGTGTATCCCGGCACTCCGTTGTACGTGGTATCTATATATACAGGTGAAGATACGCATACTTTCGAGACTAACAGCACTGAGATAGACTTTAGTCAGGATTATTACGAATACAGTGATGGCGAGACTACGCAGAGGATATACTTTACAGTAGGTAGTTTCTACGTCGCAGTATATATGAAAGGCGATGACACTGTATATCTCAATTCTGAATCAGTATCATCATCTGAGGTGAGAATATTCACATCACCTGATGTGACCCAAGACAAAGGCATATTGACATGGGATAGTATACCAGATGTCACTACCTACAAAGTAACTATCAAGACCAAAGCACAGTACGACGCTGGCGAAGTCGGTGTGACAGAAACAGTCCACGAGAATAAATTCATACTAGGAGACGCTTATCCAGCAGGAGAGTATTACATCAATGTACAAGCATGCAGTGATAGAAACGGTATGATCGCATCCAAAGGTACTACCTACGTACAGAAATTCAAGATAGACGTGACAGATGCGAATATCGCTATAGTAAACGGCTACTTGCAGTTTAATCTCAAGATGGGTGACTTCACTATCAACGACCTGCAGATAGTCATAGATGATGACATATCTTACAGCCTGACTATATATGACGATATACAGCAGATATTAGACCCTAATATCACTGTCAATGGTGATGTAGTGACATATGACCTGCCTGATACTCTCAGCGAAGGCGCTCATTCTATCAGTGTTACCATTTATGGCAATGACGAGAACAAACTAATGTCTGACTCTATCACTATCTCCACCACCAAACTCGCAGATATCACGAATATCCGCGTAGAAGACGGCAAATTGGTGTGGGATGCACTGAATGACAGCAATGTCAAACAGTATTTGCTGACGGTGACATTCTCAGATGCATACGGCACTACTATTACTTATGATGTGAAGATAGATAGGTCTACAGCACCGTCTTATACTTTGCCAGACATTATCACTATAGGCAATGTACACAAGTATGACCTACTCGGTGATAGGACTTATACATTTGGCGTGCGTGCCCAAGGCAATGCTAACGCCATAAACAACAATGCTGTAATATATGAGACTCATAGATTGCAGGATATAGATACTATCATCAGTGAAAATGGTGTAGTGACATGGACCAATGTGGCTAATGCTGTAGGGTACACACTACATTATCAGCAGGGCACGACTAATCGCACAATAACACTGCCTGCTGACCAGAATACTTATACATTCCGCGATACTGACGATGATAAATTCGGCGTGGGAGACTTCAGTATATACATCATCGCTCATGGCAATACTAGCGACTCTCCAGAGAGTAGTTATCTGACTTCACGCCAGAGCGCGACTGTGACATTTACGAAATTGCCTACCTGCGACACTCTGGCAGTGAAAGAGTACAAAGAAGACACCAGCCTAGCTGATACTGTCATTATTTGGGATGCTATCGAGGGCGCTACTTCATATGAGATAGAGGTGACCAGCCTATCAGACGGGTCTACCAACGAATATACATCAGACACCAATGCGTTTAGTCTGCCTGATGGCACTACTGGCAAATACGGCGTGCGCGTCAGAGCACTCACTAACATCGACGGTAAGGTCAATGGTGAATATGGTACTAAATTATTGGTGATAAAACCAAGCAGACCTACTAACTTTAGATTCAATGACACATTGAAACGCTTCGAGTGGGATAGAGTGCATCTCGGTGACACAGTGTATTGTGATCAATACAGTATTTCTTATAAATATAGGGCAAAATCAACTGATGCCTACACCACTGTGACTGTGACTATCGACACGAGTAGTGCCAATGACGCGTGGTGGAAGCCTACCCTGATAGGTACGTATTCGGATATCTCTATCCAAGCAATCAATGCAGGATTCAAGTCTGACAAGACACCTTATGGCAAGACATATACATTTGATTTGTTCCAGAGCGGTGATGGTACGTCTACTAATCCTTATGTAGTGGCAAATGCTACTCATTTCGCTAATATCCAGTACTATGCGTCTGCATACTATACGCAGTCTGTCAATATTGACTTCACTGGGCAGACCATTACGCTCGGAGACGCGAACAACGCATTCTCTGGCGTGTACAATGGCAATAACAAAGAACTCAAGAATATCACAACCAACGAGGCAGGTATATTCGGATACATAAAGGGTGCGACATTGACTAATCTGCACATCATAGATGCTGACCTGTCTGTGAATATCTCTGGTACTGCAGACCTGTATGTCGGGCTTTTGGCTAGCCATATAGACAACGCGACTATCAGTAGCAGTAGGTTCGAGAATATCACTGTGACATGTGAGTACACTTCGTCTGTCAGCCCTACAGTGTATGTGGGCGGATTGGCTGGCGAAATGGTGGGCTCTACTGTCAGTGCGTGCACTTTGGACGGCAGTGTGGCAGTGACTTATACGAAAGTTAGTTATCTAGCAGGTGTGAGCGCAGTGATGAGCAATAGCACCATTGCAGATAGCACTGTGGATGTGAAATTGACTATGAATTGCCAACGTGGCAATAATAACGGTCCTTTCATCGCAGGTATAGTGGCATGGACTAAATCTGGTACTATCGTGACGAAATGTCAAGTGAATATCACAGTGGCTGGTACTATAGATAATAGCCGTAGCACATACGTAGGTGGTGCGGTGGCGCTCAATGATAGCGCGACTGTCAGTCTAGTCACAGTGACTGCTGACATCACTATCGGCAAGGAAGTGGGCGGTGTAGTGGCTAAGAATGCCAAGAATAATGTAGTAGAGCAATGTATATCCTCTGGTAACATATCTATCAGCGCCAATACTGCTACTTCTTATTATATAGCAGGTATGATAGCGGAGAATTTAGGCACACTAAGATATAGCTACTCCACAATGAATGTCACTGTCACAGGCACCAGCAGTGCTACAATATATGCATCATTGCTGGTATCGAATAATAGCACAGGCGTGATCAGCCATTGCTTCACATACACTGACGATACTGACGGCGTGCTGACTGTGACTAATAATAAGGGCAAGAATTACCAATACGCGCTAGTAGCATGGACGACCACTGGCTCGAAGATAGAGAAGTGCTATTACACCAGCGGTACTACCGCATACAGTGGCAATGTGACCAATGCTACCGCTGTGGATATGGCGGATTATTATACTGAGGACTTCGTGTCCGATATCAATGACGGTGAAGATATATTTGCTTATGTAGCGGGCTCACTGCCTAAATATAAAGGAGACAACTAATGTTTGAGAGTATTTACAAAAAAGATGTATGGGGCATAGTCAAATCTGTGATATCAGACATATTTATGGCTGTAGTGTACACTATCATATTGTTCATACTGTACTGCTTGGTGTTTGGCTACAAACCATACATCGTACTTTCAGATAGTATGACACCTACATTCGCTAGGGGCGACTGCGTATTCGTGAAGAAGCAGACTGCATACAAGGTCGGCGACATCATCACATACACTACCGACGGGGGCAAGACTTTCGTGACCCACAGAGTAGTGGATGTGAATGCGTCTAGCAATACTTATCAGACTAAAGGCGACGCGAATAACTCGACTGACGGGTACAAGTCTATAGACCAGATCGCTGGCAAAGTAGGATTTTGGATAGCAGACCTAGGCGTGGTGTATGACTTCTTCGCGGAGAATTGGCAGATGCTACTAGGTCTGGTAGCGGTGGGCTACGGCATATACGCCGTCGTGGTAAACGAACTAGAACAGATGAAATACCCATATTTTTATGAAAGAGAAGAATAATTTATCAAAAATTATAGAAAAATTGTTTGTTTTGCGTAGATTGTTGTGATATAATAATACACGAAGTTACATTCTGTGGACTGTCGGCGACAATCTCCGCAGATATGACGCAAAGTGCGCGTACGCTCGGCGTGGCGCGTGGTGGATAGTGTCGTGTATGGGTGTAACCGCCAGCGTGATATTATCTTACGAACTTTTATGATACCATCTATAGGGGGTCGTGGTGAAAAAAGATAATCAAAAATCAAAAATATTATTGACAGGCATCATAGCGCTGTCCATTTTGGCACTGACATCGGTGTTTTTGTTCAGATATACGCTCGCGTATTTCAAGGACACTAAGTCGGCGAGCGCTACGTTCAAATTCCAGTCTGTAGGAGTGACTTGGAGTGGCTCTGCGAATTTATATAAGGATAGTAGTAAAAAACTAACTACTGATAAATTATTGAAAAGCAAAACATGCTATTTTGATAGCATATCGGTCAATAATACTGGCAGTACCAATATGTACTTGCGCTTCAAGGCGACTGTACCTAGCGGTGTGACAGTGACATTTGATGGATTATCAGAGAGCGATGGATATTACTATTACGTCAGTGGTAGCAATCTAGCAGGATTGGCAAGTGGTGGGACATTGTCAATCGGCGGTACTATACTAAATACATCTAGTAGCACTGATACAATAACTATTACATTCGTGGTGGAAGCAGTGCAGAATACAGGCGTGACTACATTGGCAGGTGCAAAAGACCTCAGTTGGCCTAGCACAGGAGCATAAATGGCAGAAAATAAGACTCCAGTAGAGAAGACCACCACTTCTGCTACCCCAAAGACTACAAAATCCACTGCTACTAAGGCAGTATCACCAAAGACTAATACAGCTACTACAGCGAAGGCACCTGCAACTACAGCGACTGCCACCAAGGCTACGGCATCAAAAACGACTGCTACATCGCAGACTACCGCTACAACTACAGCGCCAAAGACTGCTACTAGTGCACCAAGTGCCAAGGCTACACCAGTGACTAAGACGGCATCTAGTACTTCGGCACCTGCTAGCACAGCGAAATCTGCTACTACAGCACCAAAAACTGATGCCAAAACACCTACAACGCCAAAGGCTATGCCTAGCGCTGTAGCGCCAAAGACACCAAAAGCGACATCTAGCGCGACAGGGACGCAGACTGCTAACACTACAGCGACTGTTAAGGATACAGCACCAAAAACGACTGCCACATCGCAGACTACTGCTACACCAAAAGCAAGTACTCAGCCACAGGCTACGTCTACACCAAAGACTGCTGAGCCTGCATCAGTGCATATGTCAGCAGGCAATCCTGATGTAGAAGATGTCAAAGTGGGCGGTATTATGGTGGACCAAGACGTTTTGTCAAAGTCACATATGAAACGCTCGGAGAGAAGAAAAAAGACAGTCATCACCATACTTATCGCATTGATCATTGCGTCGTGGGTGGGGATAGCCTTCATAGTGCTAAATTATCTCAATGCAGTCAAACCAGCCAAAGGTAAAGTGTTTATCCGCTGGGACGGCGAGTATTATGACAATAATATGACCACACCGATGCAGATATATCAAGACAACGGCAAAGGCGAGCTGGTCGAGATACCTGACTCGTGGGAAATGCCAAAGAATATCCAGTCGGGCAGTATCTATCATCTCAATCTGTATATCAAGAATATCTCTACGACCGAAAATATAGCGTTTAGGGTAAAACTGACTATTACATTCAACGGCATAGGCGAGAACGGCACAGTAGACGGCAACGCCGGCATATTGTACGCTGTGAGAAAAGAAGATGATGACGGCTCAGGATATTATGAGTGGGAGGACGGCTATCTCGTGTACAAAAATGACACTACCGCCAATGCCCTTACCCCTGATGCGCAAGTGAAATTGTGCGGAGATTTATCACTCAATAATGACATAAAAGATATAAATTGCGACAATTTATTCATCACTATTACTATCGAAGCATATCCAGCACCACACTCGTGGGATGTGTAAAAAGGAGAAACTAATGAAAACGAGAAAATTTTATCTATACGCGCTCATTATGGGTGGACTGATGACCGCAGTCACAGAGCTAGCGACGAGTTTCGGCGTGTTATTCAATATCTACTTCGGTGGATTATTGACTGCTATGCTGGTATTGGGCGTATTGTTCGTAGGGCAGTATTTCTCCATAGATAGCACAGAGCGAAAGTATTATTCTGACATATTCTGGTCTGTCATAGGCATCATCAGCGTGCTGGCAGTGTTTGTATTCGTATTCAATGTATGCGGTGCGTCTTATACTAAGACTGCAGATGTATTCTTGAAGATATACGTAGCACTCTCACTGTTATTCGTGGGCTGGACTATGTACAGATACATCATGGACTGCGCAGGCAAGCGAATTGATTGGCTGTACAACGCTCACTACCACGTAGCGAAGAAGCCTAAACCTACTGCGCCAAAAGTATCTGACACCCTACGCCTAGAGGAGTACGACCAGCCAGATGAGCCAGTGATAAAAGACCAAATCGGCATAGGCGACTTCGATATCAATAAATATAATAGTTAATAAAAAATACATTAAGGCTTGTCCTTAATGTATTTTTTTGTATGATTATATCATTATATGTTTGACTTAGATAATATCATAATTATCAAATATATCCACATTGTCGTCATTATATTCGACTAATGTTGGGTTGTTGTTTTCGACCAATTCTAGGTCATTGTGCTCGTCTAACTCAGCGTCGTTGTATTCGTCTAACTCAGCGTCATTGATGTCTATGTGAGTGTTTTGCTCAGTGCTTTTATTCATTAGTGATTTGTTATGCAGTAGTTTATCGCTGTCCCACATGCTATCCAGTTTGGTGTACCTTGTGTCATTAGGTCTCTCGTGATATGGTGATGCGGTATTGTATGCACTTTCGGCTGCGCGCTCCTGAATTTCCTTGAGTAGTAATGGCACGAATGTCTCTTCGTCGCATATCCAAGAATTGATAGATAGATTGCTTAGATGATTGGCATAATTAAACAACTTAGGTGCATGTGGCTGCAAACGGATTCTGCTCCATGACTGTTTCCTATAGCCATACTCAGTCGCTGGTATATTTATCATAGTCCTATGGAATGAAAACTGCACTCCGCACACTCTGACATACACGCAGTCGCCCTTTTGGTCATCATTGCTGTAGAAATCAGTGTGCTGTGCTATCATGCCATCAGGATGGTACTTGTGCTCATAGCTGATGGCCTCGATGGCGTATTTGATACGTTGCTTGAAGTTATACCCACCATTGATTTTCTTGTCTTTGGCGCAATTATTCAGTAGATTGGCACTCGCGAAGAACAATATGTAATCATCCAATGTCTGCAACTGCATAGTCTCCAGAGTGACTTTCGCCATAGCGAACATCTGAAGCGTGGCCCTGATGCGCTTGGTCTGATTTAGATTTCTTACCGCCGTGTGTAGATCATCTATATACGTCACATTGTCAGTGTACAGCGAAAACAGGCGGTCTTTCTTTTGGCCCTTGACGCGACGTTTGCTCTTGACAGTAGCCTTTAGCCTATGATACTGTCTCTGGCACTCGGTCTCATTGCCCTCAGCCTCTATCCTGCGCTGAGCCCTAGACAGTTTCTTTGACGTTCTCTGTGACATCCTGTTCATCAGAGTGGGGTCGGTCTTTAGATTCTTCCTTTCTTGTTCTTGTGAGCGTTTCTTTGACTGTTTTAATTTCTTTGGAACCATACATCCCTTCCTTTTGCTTTAGTTTTTATTATCAGAAGTCTAACTCGACTTCGTATAATATACATTGTCTGCACCACCTGATGTCTGTATACTATATAATATTCCCACCGAGAGAGTATTGCTATCCGCTCTCATTTCTTTGTTTTCTGCATTATAACATATGTTTGACTGTTTGTAAATACCTATTGCAAAATTTGTTCTAAATTTGTCGATATTTTTCTCCCGCCTACACTCGCTCATTGACTAATACATTGCACTACTTTGTTTAGGACTGATGCGGTACATTGGGACTGATATGGAATATAAAACATCACTCTCTGATGCATCGCCAGCACGTATGCTTATCGGCGCTAGTTTGTGTTTCTACTCATTGCATTCCTTGGTTTTGGATGGGAAACATCACTCTCTATCGCACCGCCAGCACGCGTACACTCACTGCTCGCTCATCAGTGCTAGCAGTTTGTTCTTCAGCGCATTGCACTCCTTGACCTTGGACTGATACAGCGCCAGTAGCCGCTCGTAGTCAGTGTACGCGTGCTGGCGGTAGTCGAACTCTACCTTTTGCTTCACTAACCGCACTAGCCCCATAAACATGGCGTTTAGCTCCACATCAGTCACTGGGAACTCCCGCCTCATCTTGATGACCCGACACCGACGATAATAAAAATATCTCTCCATACTCAGACGTGCTATCCGCCTGCTAGATTTTAGTATACCCATGCCAGTATTGTAGCCAGTAGAGACCCTTTTTATACCCACCAGTCACTGCGCCAGTGCGCAGATACTACATATCTTGACACGAAAATGAAAGTTTTTACAAAAAAATTAAAAAACTATCGAAAAATGTTTGACATTCCGCTTCGTATAATATACAATATCGGTAATTGTGTAAGGGTCTTACACAAAATCTAATTAAAAGGGTGGAAACTAAAATGTCAAAATCTAGAAAAGTTTCTAAATCTACACTAGCTATATTGGCGCTATCACTTATCTTAGCGGTATCTCTAGTGTTCGGAGCGACCTTCGCTTGGTACAAGGCTGATAAGACTTCTGGCGAGAACAAAGTAACAATGGGTACTTTTGCTCTATCTGTTAAAGCAGGTGACACTGAAGTAGCAGGTACTGCTCAAGAATTCGTTCCAGCTGGTGCAGTTTGGGATGCTGCTGTTCCTAATCAATTAATCTCATTAGAGACATTGAAGATCGCTGTTACTAGCAATGTTGAGACAGTAGTAAGAGTTAAGATCACAGTTACTGGTGAATTGGACGGCTTTAGTCTATCATTGCCTGAAGCTAACTGGGAAGAAAAAGACGGTTACTACTATTACAAAAATGCTGAAAACTACTACCTAGCTGCTAATTCTAGTGAATTGAGTGCTGAATTGTCTGCTAGACTTGCTAGCACATTGACTACTGATGTAGCTGGAACTGATGTAAGTTTCACTATTACTGTAGAAGCTGCTCAGGCTGGTTGGACTGCCGCTGACGCTACTGTTGCAGGTCTACCTACTAGTGCTACTGAAGCTGCTCAAGTATTTGCTAATGTAGCATAATCAGAAACTAAACATTTGACACAAAAAAATAACTGACATAATGTCAGTTATTTTTTTTGATAGATAACATTTTATCAAATCATTAAGTCATTAAGTTTCTGATTATGCAGCAGCGTTTACAGCATCGAATACAGCTTTAACTTCAGCAGCACTTGCAGCACTAGTTAATGCACTACCATTAGTGTAGTCTGCCTGAGCAGCTTCTGCAGTCAATTTGATAGACAAAGCCTCGCCCATTACACCTTCAACAGCTTCTAAAGCTTTAGAAAGAGTAATAGTAGAACTATTAGTTAGGATTGATAAATCAGTAACAGCGTTTTCTGTGTTATCAATAATACCTAGATAGTAGTAGTATTCGCCATCTTTAGCCCAGTTTGAACTGCTCTCTAAGTCAGTCAAACTAACAGCGTCAACAAATGGAGAACCTGCATCAGCGCCTTCGATTGTTACTTTTACTCTCAATACTGCTCTAACATTAGAACCAGTAAAGTCAGCCTTAACTGCATTCAAAGTAATTTTCTGGCCAGGAACTGCTGCAGTTACGTCATCAAACAATATAACTTTTTGCTCAGTAACTTTATCGCCAGTTAGTGCAAATTTGAAAGTACCCATAGTGATACTATTTTGAGCTGTTTCATCACTGCCTTTGAACCAAGCGAAGGTCGCTCCGAACACTAGAGATACCGCTAAGATAAGTGATAGCGCCAATATAGCTAGTGTAGATTTAGAAACTTTTCTAGATTTTGACATTTTAGTTTCCACCCTTTTAATTAGATTTTGTGTAAGACCCTTACACAATTACCGATATTGTATATTATCGGAAGTTGTCGGCAAGCGGGGCGAAGCCACATTTGCCAGCAACTGATGTTCATTCAAACAGTGATACCGTTGACAAACGGGTGTTTGTGGTAGCAAACAAGATTTGTGAATTTATGAACAAATCACATCACGTTGTTTATATTATCGGAAGTAGTCGGCAAGCAGCCCGAAGCCACATTTGCCAGCCACTGATGAGGGATATCGTTGTTTGTCGCAGTAGATATGATATTGTGTTTAGGCTGGTAGTACCAATATTAGATACAAGACTATGATGACAAAAAAGACGATGCATATGCATCGTCTATAGTGTGTGAATATTAGTCAGCAGTGTGTGAATATTAGTCGGCGTTCATCTCGGTGATACGACCTGCTTGAGATGACAGGATATCATTTAGTGATGTATTAGTATAACCGATAGTAACACCTGCAACAAAGTCATTTTTAGCGCGAAGATATAGATCAACCAAGAAATCTTTGTCAAGAGTATTGCCTTTAACTATTGAAATATTCATGATCATTTTTACAGCAGTGTCGACATCACTAGACTGGATATAAGCCACGCGACATTTCTCACCACCGAATGTAATCCAAGTATTTTGCAATGCTACGGAATATGTGGCTAAGCCTGGTGTAGTAGGGCCTGGGGTAAGATTGATGTCTTGATTATCTTTATCTGTACCTTCGGTATTATCGTTGGTGTTATCGTCAGTCTTATCGTTTACTTTATCCTCTGTCTTGTCATCGGTTTTATCTTCTGTCTTATCAGAGACGTTGTCGTTATTTTGCTGATTGTCATTAACATCGACTGTGGTATCGCCGAGGTCGATGCGGTCGTCAGTAGTGATATTATCATCCAGGTCAGGCGCCTGTATATCCCATTGATTGAAGTGAGAATTGGTCAACATATTGGACACCACGCGCTCAGAGGCGAATGTGATAGACAAGCCCAGCACAGCGACTGCGACTGCTTTGACAGCCTTGGAGAGGTGGATAGGATTCTTATTCTTTAACTTAGCGCCCTCGTCGCCGGTGTAGGACTCATTGATCTTGATATTATTACTAATCTTTCTTGCCATAATAATCTCCTTTCTTTTTTCACATATTAGGGTAGCACAGGACGGGCGATTTGTCAATAGGTTTTCAAAATTTTGATGAAATTTGGATAAAGTATTGCAAAATCTCAAATAATGTGGTATAGTCTATGCATAGGAGAAAATTATGGATTGGAAGAAATTTTGGATAGGTGTATTGATATTCTCGCTGATATGCGGTGCTATCAGTGGGACGTATTTCATCATCAGGAAGGGCAAGAAGGGTGGCGATCAGTCAGGCAAGGCTAACTACACTATAGTATTCAACTATTGTGGTGTGGCGTCAGCGGAATTACCTACTACTACGACATTGACTAAGACAGACGTGAGCAAAGACGGCTCGCTAAAGACTGTATTATCCACGCAGTCATATCCTACGCACTCATACGAGGGAGACAGGATATTCGTGGGCTGGACTACTGTGACTGGTACTACTGACATCATAGTCAAGTGGGCAGGGCACGTCAATCCGGACGAGGCGCTGAAGGACGAAGTGACATTCGATGGCGACGGCTCTATCACGCTATACGCTATATGGGGTGACGAGGGGTCGTATTCTGACTGGGAAAATGTAGATACTAAAGGATATTATCCATATTTGAAATTTAATTATAGTGATAAGACTATAAAGAGTGATATATTCCATATATATGACGCAGATGTCGAAGATTATATTGATAACGAATATAATATGATAGAAGTCAATGTTTTAGATGCCGATGCTAGAAGTATAAATGGAATACTTATTAACAACACTGCTGACCCTACAGACAGGCAGTGGGCGATTGACAGCAGTACGCTAGTGGGATTCTCGCTTTTGCAGGGCGGGACTATCATAGACGAGACGCTGGATTTGAATTTCTTATTCCAAGCATTCGTCGGTGATGTGACATTATTCGCTAATTGGGCATAGATTGTCTAAAAACACTTGATTTTTTCGTCAAAGTGTGATATCATACACTCGCATTGAGATGCGGGTGTATTTTTGTCCCCCGCGCCGAATGCTCCTTGCTCTGCTATGACAGAGCCGAGAAAGTCCAAAAGGAGGTATAGTATGAATAGATACGAATTGCAGTACATCATCCCTAGTGCTACTAGTGACGAGGCGCAAGATGCTATCATTGCTAAGATCAATGCACAGATTGAGAAGGTGGGCGGTGTCATCGAATCCACTGACAAAGTGGGCAACAAGAAGCTCGCTTACGAGATCAATAAGTGCACTGAAGGTATGTACATCTTGACTTATTTCACTGCCGAGACCAAGGCTGTGGCACCTATCACTAATTATATCAACATTACTGATAACGTACTGAGACATATCATTGTCAAAGCGTAATTTTAGGAGATTTTATGAACAAAGTATTTTTGATCGGGAACTTGACCCGCGACCCTGAATTGACCACCACCAATAGTGGCATATCAGTCTGCAGAATGTCTGTCGCTGTGAGCAGGAGATTCGCTAGCGCTGACGGCACTAGAGAGACTGATTTCTTTAATGTGACCGCTTGGAGAGGAGTGGCTGATAATTGTAGCAGGTTTTTGAAGAAGGGGAGCAAAGTGTGCGTATGTGGCTCTTTGCAGACCCGTAGCTACGAGCAGGACGGTGTCAAAAAATATGCTACCGATATCGTCGCTGACGAAGTGGAGTTTTTGTCCACCAAGTCTGATGGTGGCAATACTGTAGCACCTGAGGCTGGTCCGGTAGCAGATTTGCAACCTATCACTGACTCAGATTTGCCATTTTAATTAAAAGGAGATAAATAATGACTGAAAATATCGAAAAAGTAGAGAAAGTCGAAAAAGTAGAAGAAAAAGTAACTGAAAAAGTAGCAGAGCCTAAAAAGAAATTTTTCAAGCACAAGCAGAAGAGAAAAGTTTGCATTTTCTGCGAAGACAGGAACAAAAAAGACATCGATTACAAAGATGTGAATAGATTGAGAAAATTCGTGACTGAGAAAGGCAAAATATTGCCTCGTCGTCAGACTGGTACTTGCTCTAGACATCAACGTGAGTTGACAGTGGCTATCAAGAGAGCAAAGAATATGGCTCTTTTGACATTCAAAGGTGAATAAAAGCGTATTTTATACGCTTTTTTTCTTTTTCGGGCGCAAATAATGCGGTAATTTTGAGTAAATTTTCGTCGCTAATTTATTTTGAATTGACAATGCGCGCGTATAGTGGTAAAATGGATATATGAATTTCAAAAGAATGTTGCTAATACTTATCATCATTGCGTCTCTGGTGGGAGGCGGTTTTTGGGCGTATGGCAAGTATTTCAAAGACGGTACATCTGCGAAGACTAGGGCTTTTGATGCGCTGAATGTGTTCGTTTCGAGCGATGACAATGATAAACTAACTGACAATCTCACCCTGTGCAATAATCTCTACATCACGCACACTGGCGCGACTGCAGTCAAACTGGACGTGGCTAGAGATTACTTGGATGAGGTGGTGTATCAGTACCTAGACGACGCGTTGAGCCAGCTGGCAGTGGCTGACTTGTCTAGGCAGGCTGGTGAGCGTATCGTGAGCGCGGTGGAGCAGTGTGGTACCGCTAGGACGCAGATGCTGGCGTCGCTCAATAGATTTAGGATCAATATTTTGGACAGCGCTACTGGGCTGGCTGGTGTGTACGACAGAGAGTTTGAGAAAGTGAGTGGCTACGTGCGCAGTGTGGCGGGCTTGGTCATCACGCTGAATGACGAGATTAGCGATGTGTATATGTCGGATATTTGCGCGGGCAATATGATGAAGAGTCTAGTGATGACGGCGCTGGAGCAGACCTTTTCGCTAAATAATTACCAGATCAATACCGCACGCAGGGCAGAGCTGGACGCTATGCTCGCAGATTTTCACTTCGACGGCAATGTGGTCATTTTGTCCGAAAAAGTGGTGCTAGACGGTGGCCTGAATAGCGAAATAGTCAGAAATTTCGTCAAAAATTGCAGACTTTGCGACAGAAATATATTTGTAGCGAATTATACTTATCTGAAATCCAATGTCAAATCCGCACTAGACATCAATGCTAACGACAGCGAGATAGTGATGCATTATTTGGCTAAAATAACGGGGGTGGCGTAATGAAGAAGTTTTTGTCCATTTTGTTCGTGATGATGATGTGCGTACCGTTGTGTCTGGTCGGCTGTGGCGAGCAGTCTAGCGAGAGCAGAAAGTTTAACGCGCTTTTGATACATTTTAATTCATTCGTGACTAATACCCCATCTATACATGGTGACGACATCAGCGCAGAGGTCAATAGTACGGCGAGCCAAGTGCTGAGATTGGGGTTTGACAAGGGTGCATTGCTCGACGGCGTCATCAGCACAAATAGCAAGTACGCTTTTATCGACAGTTTGTACACCGAGGTGCTAAACGATGCACTGGATTTTGTGTATAATTACGCGCACATCTGTATGCCTATAAATATGAGCATTAGCAAGAGCGAAAACAGCAAACTTTACCGCATTTTTGATGACTTTTGCGACAGTGCGGTGGCGCTCGCGTCCGCATACGACGACTTAGAACAGGGGCTGGAGATGAGTTGCGCCGGCGGAGTGCCAAATGCTGACAATATCATCTGCATCAGCAGGCTGGAGAGCCTATACGAGTGTTACGAGCAGACTATCAGTCTGGCGTGCGACCTGTCGAGCCAGTTGTCCGCTATATATTTTAGCAAGGTGAGCAATCTAGATTTTGTGAACAAAGATTTCTCACAAAACGCGACTCTCAATCTGTGCGCCCACGCTATGCGCTCAAAAGCGATTTATTTCAAAATGCTTTATACCAATGTGTTCTTCAAAGCGAACATTCAGGATAGGGGATTGGCTAGCGCGATAGTGGCTGGGGATATCAGCACTGTGAGTGACTTGGACAGTTTGTCTGCTTTTGAGCCATGGGATTTCTTGGCTAAAACGGAGCTCGATTTTGATTTTGACGCTATGTCGATGAATGCCAATTACGCTACACTCAAGCGACTGACTTTGGCTTTTTTGACAAATGAAGACTTTTTTATAAAAAAATTCAACGAATTTGATGAAAATATCCAAAAAATTAATTATTTCGGTATCAAACAAAATGATGATACCTATGATGCCTACGATGTCTGCGTGGCAGAAAATGTAGATTTCTTCATAGGACAGTATTATAATGATAATTATCAACTATTAAAAAATATTTTGGAAATAATATACTAATGAAACTCGGGAAAACAAATGTGAAATTATGCAAGGATATGGAAGTGTTGTCAAACTTCCATTTTTCTGCACCACAGTTGCTGGCTGAGAGTATCAAAAAGGTAACAAACAAACGCTACAAGAAGATGCTGTCCATATCGTTTTTCGTTATCAATGTGGTGGTGTTGGCGCTAGTGCTGTTTTTCCAGCTGAGGTCTGACAAAGGCGTGTACGCGCTAGACAAACTGCTGAGCAATGTGAATTATTGGTTCTTGCTGTGCGCAGTATTGATGTTCTTCGTGACTGTACTGGTAGATAGTCTCAAGTTATCTATATTTTCGCGACAAATCACTGGCAAATTTATGTTCGGTGTGTCGTACAAGGCATTCGCATTGTCAAAGTACTACGAATTGATCACTCCGCTGGCGTTTGGTTCACAGCCTTATCACGTGTATTATCTAAACAAAAACGGCGTCAGCGTGGGCAATGGTATCACTATCGCAAATGTCAAATATATATCTCGCAAAGTGATATATATGGTATTGGCTTTGTTGGTCATATTGCTCAATAGCACAACCCTGATATTCACCAATTACAGCACATCACCTGATGTCGCCTTGACACAGACTTTGTTTTGGATAGGGTTTATATGGAATTGCATTTTGCTAGTGGGTGTGATTTTTGTATCTGTAGATAGGAAAATAGTCAAAAAAATATGCGCGTGGGCTATCGGCGTCCTGTACAAAATGAAAATAATCAAAAATCCTTCGCGCGTGTATATGAAGACTCTGCGTACTCTGACTACTTATAACAAAAGTACCAAAGCCTTTTTCACTACACCAAAAACTGCTGTGGCGGTATTGCTACTGACTGTGGTGAGCCTGCTGGCTAATTTCTCCATACCATTCTTTATATATTGCTCGTTCAATACATTCAATATAGATATGCTGTGGATCACTATCAGTATGTACATCATAGTGGATCTGGCTATGTCGGTCAATCCTATCCCCGGTGGGAGCGGTGTAGCAGAACTATCCTTTACCGCACTGTTCGCTGGATTGTTCGCGAGCGGAGTGACTTTTTGGGCATTGCTGTTCTGGAGAATATTGACATTCTACGCATACCTATTGCAAGGGGTGATTATATTCGGATATGATTATTCTAAAAAAATAAAATGGTATAATAAAATGTATAAATCATAAAAAATATAATATGAAATAAATAAAAAAATACAATAATAAATAAAAAATAACGTAAAAATAATAGAAAAAATAAGATATAAATTAAAAATAATATAAAAAATATAACAAAAAATAAAAAACTGTATTATTTGAGTAAAAATACAGTTTTTTTGTTTGCCAAAATTTAGAATTGTGCGAAATTTTCATACATCTAGAATAATTTAATCTTTTTGATACAAAATAACAGTATCAAAAGGAGAGTAATATGGAACAAAAAAAATCAACTAGAAAAGCCATGTCTGGCAGTACTATGGCGATCATAGCATTGTCAGTATTATTGGCAGTAAGCGTGGGCTTGGGTGTGACATTAGCATTCTTTACCAGCAATGCGAATGCCACAGGCAATGTGACTCTAGGTGACCCTGTTACCATAGGCTTGACCCAAGGTGGAGCGAGTGTTAGCACTTTGACATTTGATGGCAATGCGTTGCCGGGCACTACCTTTGACCAGCCTATAGCAGTCACAGCACCAGCGAATACATCTGATGCAGTCATCAGAGCGAAAGTATTGCTGACAGACAACGATGCTACTACTACCGACATTACCGCTACCACGTCTAATGATTGGACTTTCAATGCGACCGACGGCTACTATTACTACAATGGCGTAATCAAAGCCAACAATAGCGTAGAGTTTGTGTCAAAACTGACAGTACCTACATCGCTGACCAATACTAGCGCCAACAAGACTCTGACAGTGACTGTCCAAGTCGAGGCTATCCAGCATGCTAATGGCGCTGCTTCTACTGTGTGGACAGATGCTCCATCTCAGTGGGTGACTGATTATGGTTCTGGTACATTGCCAGTGACATAGAGACTAAAAAAACTACTTGATAGATAAAATAGTAATATTTATTAAAATCAAGTAGTTTTTTTTATTGTTTTTTATTATTTATTTGACAAATTCAAATAATTATTAGGGTCTACTACGACGCCATTGAGTGTCACTTCAAAGTGTAGCATTGGGGTAGTAGTAGTTTCTTTTGACATAGTGTTTGACATACTGCCTATCACTGTACCTTTCTTTACTTCGTCGCCGATCTTTACTTTGACATCGCTAGATAGTGATTTGTAGATAGTCTTTAGCC
>CAYWFC010000004.1:0-40165 GCA_964457935.1 uncultured Lachnospiraceae bacterium | reverse complement strand
CGGCGGTGTGCTCTATCTCTACCACTGTGCCATTCAGATAGTCAGTGTAGACATTCTTCACAGTGCCGTCGTATGCAGATAGTACTTGGGTAGAAGTATTGCCTACGAAGTCAATGGCTTTGTGTATTTCCCATTGTTTCAGCACTTCGTTGTACTGCAATTCGCTAGCAGAGTAGTCTTTTGACACTGTGCCGTTCGCCACAGGAGAAGCGAATTCTATCGTCTTGGTGTTTACGGTCAGAGCTGTGTCGTCGTCTTTGCCACCTATGGTCAGTGCCAATGTCAGTGACAATGCTAGTATAGTCACACCTACTATTATGGCATAAGTATATGTCTTTAGAAATTGTTTTGTCTTGCGTTCTGATTTAGAATTATTCATATTTTCCTCCTGTCACATTTATTGACAGGTTTGGAATAATTAAACATTTTTATCAAAAAAAATTAAATAAATTGTGATTTTTGACGCATTTTTTATGATTTTTTGCGTTTTTTTAGAGTGTTTTTTATATACTGCCGTATATTACTGGCCAGCCGACTATTATCTTTGTATCAGTCTTGGCGAATTGGAGATTGAATTTTTGGTCACCGGTATATAGATGTTTTTTAATATTCTTAGTGTAGGCATAAGATATCTCTATGCCGTCTATGGTATCTACTTTGACTATCTCGTAGTTTAGTATTTCTGACAAATATTTTAATTGCGTTTCGTTCAATGTGGCACTTTCGCCTAGAGCGTGGGATGATTTTTGTTCGGACATATATGCAAATCCTAAATTGACATCGTCTGGAGACAAGCGCGTGTCACTATATGTATAAATGTGATTATTAGGAAAAATATCGAAGAAAGAGAATTTTTGGGCATCAGTATTTATCCATCTCGAAGCCATAATGCAGGTAATAATCAATAAAAAAATAAATAATCTTTTCATAACAAAGATTATTTACAGTTTTTTGCATTTTAATCATACACTCCGTACAAATATGTCAAATGTATCAAATCATTTTGGTATTCTGCCAGACTGTGCTTGATTTTTGGCAACAATTTATTGATATTGGACGGGCTAAGGGTGGGATTGAGTTGCGGACGCTCGATAGACAGATATGTGGTGATGCTATTGAGCATCTTGATGATAGACTGCACATCCTTCAGCAGAGTGGGGTAGTATTGGGATAAAATATCTAAATTTTTCATATCAAATATGGTCCTATAATATTTTTCTAACAAATCAAACTTATATTCGGTGGGCGTATGCACCTTTTTGTACACATCGGTCAGGCACAGCGTGTGCTGATGCTGGTATCTGATCAGCGCCAATATGCTTATGCTAATCACAGTGGAGATATTGAGCGTCTGCTCTATGGGTAGGTCATTTTGGAGCAATACTGCCGTCTCGATGAAGTCATTGTCTTGCGCCCACTCGTAATGCGAAATCATAATGTCTAGAAATTTGTCTACTTTTTGGTCAGACGTACTCAAATGCATCACTTGGTCGATGTCGTGCAGATATCTGTACAGGCGCTCGTTGGCAGTATTGAGCGCTAGCGCGTCTTGGTCTTTGTAGTGCTGAAATTTTTTGTTTAGGCAGTACAGCAATAATGCCGACACACACAGACAGCAGTTGGTGTAGTCCATACCGTTTAGTTCGTATATTTCTTTACTCACCAGCAGGGTGGTATTGTCGCCATTTTCGCTCAAAAATGGCACTAGGTTAGCATTTGTGGGCAGAAAAATGGTGGCAATATACGCCAAATCGAGTTGGAATTTATTTATTTTGATGCGAGTGCTGTCGCTAATAGCAAAAAGCGCCAGTTTGGTGCCGTCGTTTAGCACGCTCTGCAATTCCGCCGGGTCAGTGTGCTCGTCTATGATGAATTTGTTTAGCACGCACTGTTTGGCATTGGCGTACTCTATCTCGCTGAGCAGTATGCTGGGCATAGTGTAGTCAAAAATGACCAATACCTTTTGGTATGGCGCCTTTTCGCGGATGGCAATGGAGACACGCTCGGTGATGTCTGTAGTCTTGATGATATTCATAACGCTATGCTAGCACATGGCGGATGTAGGAATATTGGATATTTGAGAAGAAAATAACGTTTATTGTAGAAATATTTTTATTTTACTTTACTTTTTGTTTGATATTGGTTATTATATATACATATAGGTTATAAATTATATGTGTGCAGATTTGTAGCCATAAAATGGAGTATTTATGCAAGATAAAGTAGTAGAAATCATATCAAAACAATTAAAAAAAGACCCAAAATCTATCGGTCTAGATACTAGATTGATCGAAGATTTGGGCGCAGACAGCCTCGATGTAGTAGAGCTATTGATGGCTTTTGAGGAAGAATTTGACCTCACAGTCCCAGACGAAGAGGCTATCAGGTTTAAGACTGTAGGCGACATTGTCTCATTCATTCAGGACAAAATGTAGGCATATGACTAGCACTTATTGATGAAGGTGCTAGTTTTTTTTCGATATTTGTCGCGCGTGGATTGACCGCCTCGGATGTGCTTCTCGCTGAAATTTTTGTCCAAAACGGCGAGCACCTTTTGGTACAGGCTGTAGTCTATCATTTTGAGCCTGTGGCTGACGTCGTAGTGGACAGTGCTTTTCGCCATATGGTATATCTCGGCAGTCTTGCGTATGGTGTCCTGCGTGGACAATATGTGCTGGCCTAATGCCACAGCACGCTGGTCTATATCAGTATATCTTGTCATAATCACTCCTTGATTATAAATATTGCCATATTCGACAAAATATGCTAATAATGTATAATTTTCATCAATAAAAAACAGCCACACATTGTGGCTGTTTGTGGTATATGGCTAAGGCTGGCTAATCGTCGAAGTCTTCGTCGTCCTCATCGTCATCATCTTCGTCTTCGTCGTCCTCGTCGTCGTCAAAGTCCTCATCGAGGTCTTCGTCAAAGTCGTCTTCGTCTTCTTCCTCATCATCGTCGTCGAGCAAGTCAGAGTCGCCGTCTAGCACGTCAGACAAGCCTAAATCTTTGTCAAAGTCATCGTCAAAGTCAGGGTCGTCGTCTAGGGCTAACTGTGTATTGAGTTCTTCGTCTTCGTCCATATCGTCGATATTGTCAGACTCGTCGTCATCGTCTTCGTCCTCTTGGATATACTTGTGCCAATTCTCTAATTGAGCGTCGCCGTCGTTGCCATCGCCCTTCATATTATACTCTTGCTTGCACACGTCGCATATCTCGCCATCTTGGACGAAATTGATCTTGCAGACAGGGCACAGCTCCAAATCTGCGATGTCATCCTCAGATGCTTCGATGAGTTTCATCTCTTTTTTGCACACGTTGCAATACTGGTCCGCTTTTTTGATGTAATTTAACTCACACCTAGGACACAATATATAGACATTATTATTTGCTTTTGCCATAGTTTCTCCTTATTTAAGACTAGTATATTATAATTATATCGCAAATATTTGTCTACCTTTTTAATGCAATATATACAATATTTTTGAAAATTTTTTTCGCGCTCACCACGTCACTATGCGATTGACTATTTGTTGCTGTTCGGTAGAGGACTTTCTGAGGTATATCCTAGTGGTCTCTATGCTGTCGTGACCCATTAGGTCGGCAAGCAGGGCGATGTCGTTGTATTTGTCTAAGAAATTTTTGGCAAATCTATGCCTAAACGAGTGCGGATATATGACTTTCGGGTCTAAGCCGTAGCCTGCGCCTAATGTTTTTAGCTGGTACTCTATGCCACGACAGGTAATCTTTTTGCCTTGTCTATTTAGGAAAAGGTACCCGCTGTGCTGACCTATGCTGTCCAGCCACTGCAAGGTCTCTTCGCACAGGGTACGTGGTATATACACTCTGCGCACTTTGCCACCCTTGCCGTAAATATCTATGTACCCCGTCTGGACGTGCTCGACCTTGATCTGCGTCAATTCGGCTATCCTAGCCCCTGTGGCGGCGAGATAACGCACTACGAAGTACCAGTTCATTTTGCCGTCGCGTTTTAGTTTGTTTTTGAAGAAACGGTAATCGCTGTCGCTGATGACATTCTCGAGGAAATTCTTTTGCTGGATTTTGATGAATTTGAGTTTTAGTTCATCTTTTTTGATGTAAGACAGGTACTTATTGATGCCTTGGAGTTTGGTGTTTACTGTGATGGGCTTGAATCTATCTATGAGTTCAGATTTGAAGCACAGCAAGTTCTCTTTGGTGATGTCGGTGTACTGCCTTTTGAATTGTTCGATAGTACGGACGTAGTTTTTGATAGTGCTGTTTGATAAGTTTGATTGTTTTAGATAACGTTCATATTTTGTCATAATTTTCTCCTTTGTATGCATTGATTTTATCAAATTTTCAAAAAATTTGTGAATTTGTATTGAAAAAAAGCACAAAATGTGCTAATGTAACATTGAGAGGAAGAATATATGAATATTTTGCATGACATAAACCCAAATAGGATAAATCCAGATGACTTCATCGCGGTCATCGAGATACCAAAAGACGGCAAGAACAAATACGAGATGGACAAAGACACCGGTATGCTCATTATGGACAGGGTGCTGTACACATCTACGCACTATCCGGCTAATTATGGCTTTATCCCGCACACATTGGCGCTCGATGATGACCCGCTCGACGTGTTCGTATTTTGCAGTCAGAGCATAGTGCCTATGGCGCTGGTGAGATGCTATCCTATCGGGTGTATCAAGATGATAGACAATGGCAAAGAGGACCACAAGATACTCGCTGTGCCGTTCGCCGACCCGCAGTACAATTACATCCACGACGTGTCTAATATGCCTGCGCATGTTTTGGACGAATTACAGCATTTCCTGCAGGTGTACAAACAGCTCGAACCAAACAAAAAGACTATAGTGGACAAAGTGTACGACGCAGACTACGCTAAGAGTATTATATTAGAGTGCAAAGATAGGTACGAAAAGAATATGTAAAAAATAGCATAGCGCTGAGAGCCAGTCGCTATGCTATTTTGTCATTTCTCAGTGAATGTGCAACACTCGGCTTTTTTGTCTATATCATTGACCAATATGCCGTTGGCTTTGCACATGCCGTCGCTATTTAGCAGGCAGTCTTTGGCGTCACAGCGGATGTCTACGCATTTGCAGTGGCAAAATGGTGCTATGTCGGGCGCTACTTCAAACATATCTTTTGAGATGTTTGGCGGATTTTTCGTCTGGTCTATCTCCATATCTGAGCAGAGCGCGCGTTTGTCTACTGACAGGTGTTTGCGCGTGCATTTTAGCCTGTCATTGTACTCGCAAGTACTTTTTCTACATACTATGTCCATATTATGTCTCCTAGTGTATATTTTGCCCCAATATAGCACATTGTATTCGTTTGACAAATGCAAAATTTTGACATATAATTTACTCAAGGAGTAGTTATGAAGGTAATATTGACAAAAGATCTAAAAGGCAAAGGCAAAAAAGGCGACATCATCGAGGTAAATCCGAACTATGCTAATAATTGCCTATTCAAGCAAGGCATAGCAGTGCCTGCCACTTCGTCCAATCTCAATGTGAACGCGGGGCAAAAATCGGCACAGAACTTCCACCACCAGAAAGAAGTGGAAAAATATCAAAAGGTAGCCGACGGGCTAAAAGACAAGACTTTTAGCATCAATATCAAGATAGGGGACAATGGCAAAGCATTCGGCTCAGTGACTAAAAATGAGATACTAGACTTACTTCGCGCAGAAGGTATCGAACTGGACAAAAAACAAATACTAGACTTCACACCTATCAAGAGCGCAGGAGAGTACGACATAGTACTGCAGTTTATGAAAGAAGTGCAGTGCAAAATCAAGGTAGTAGTCGGATAATATAAAGAGTGTATAGCACGAAGTACTGCAGTCTGTGATAGAAGTGCAGTGCAAAATAAGAGTAGTAGGCTAATAAAGTGCACAAAAAACTTGGTATCAGCGTCAGACTAATAAAGTAAACTAAAAACTTAGTATCAGTAGACTAATAAAACGCATAAAAAAAACTTGGTGTCAGTGCGACGCCAAGTTTTTTGCTAATATTAAAACACAATCTTGCTCTGGATATAAGGCACCAATTCGTCTATAGACAGTCTGGTCTGCTCCATAGTGTCTCTGTCTCTGATAGTGACAGCGCCGTCCTCGAGTGTATCAAAGTCAATAGTGACGCAATAAGGTGTGCCTATCTCGTCTTGCCTACGGTAACGCTTGCCTATAGAGCCGGATTCGTCATAGTCTACGTTGAAATGCTTGATGAGTAGTTTGCGTACTTCTTTTGCTTTGTCAGATAGTTTCTTTGACAAAGGCAGTACTGCTACTTTGTAAGGCGCTAGAGCAGGCTTTAGCCTCAGCACCACTCTGGTGTCGCCGTCTACAGTCTCTTCGTCATAGGCATTGCACACCACAGTCAAGAACATCCTGTCCACGCCTAGCGCTGGCTCTACTACGTATGGGATGTATTTCTCATTGGTGATAGGGTCTAGGTATTCCATGCTCTCGCCACTGGTGTTTTGGTGCTGGGTTAGGTCATAATCAGTCCTGTCCGCTATGCCCCACAGCTCGCCCCAGCCGAATGGGAATTTGAACTCGAAGTCAGTGGTGGCTTTGCTATAAAAGCACAATTCTTCTGGAGAATGGTCGCGTTCTCTGAGATTTTCTGGCTTGATGCCTAGGTCGTACAGCCAAGTCCTCATCTCGTTTTTGTAATACTCAAACCACTCTAGGTCTGTGCCCGGCTGGCAGAAAAACTCTAACTCCATCTGCTCGAATTCTCTCGTCCTAAAGATGAAATTGCCCGGGGTAATCTCGTTGCGGAAACTTCTACCCATTTGACCTATGCCGAATGGCATTTTTGGGCGCTGGGTCCTGACGACATTTTTGTAGTCCACGAACATACCTTGCGCCGTCTCAGGTCGCAAGTATACTTCGTTCTTGCTGTCTTCGGTCACGCCCATGTATGTTTTGAACATTAGGTTGAAATTGCGCAAGCCGGTGAAATTGTGCTTGCCACACTTAGGGCATTTGACATCGTGGTCGAAGATGAACTGCTCGAGCTGGTCATTCTTCATCTCAGTGACTGCTATGTCGAGATTTTGCTCAGACGCGTACGCCTCGACCAAGTGGTCTGCTCTGTGGCGGGTCTTGCACTCTTTGCAGTCGATGAGCGGGTCAGAAAATCCCGCCAAGTGACCGCTGGCTTGCCATACTTTTGGATTCATAATGATGGCAGCGTCTATGCCGGTATTGTATTCATTCTCGTGGATAAATCTCTTCCACCACAGGTCTTTGATATTTTTCTTCAATTCGCTACCTAGCGGGCCATAATCCCAACTATTCGCTAGGCCACCGTATATCTCACTGCCTGGGTACACGAAGCCTCTAGTCTTGCATAAATTGACTATCTTGTCCATTGTTAAATTTTCCATAGATGTACTCCTTGATTTACTGACATATTATACATCATTTCTGCGCCAATGTAAAGAAAAAAACAGATATACTCGTGGTATATCTGTCTTTTCGTCTAGAGTGACATATGGTCGTCGTGAGAATTGGTGGTGTCAGGCAATATGCCGTCACTCGACAAGTCTGGCGCTGTGCTAGACTTTTCTGCATCTGGTGCTTTAGTCTCAGATTTTGCCTCAGGTGCCTTTGTTTCAGGTGTTTTAGTTTCAGGGGCTTTAGTCTCAGTAGGAGTCTTTGCTTCGGGTGTCTTTTCTTTTGGTGCTTTTGTCTCAGGGGCTTTAGTCTTAGGTTGTTTGGTCTGTGGCTCCGGCTCTTTGGCTGGAGCATTCTCTTTAGACTTATTGGATTTGGCGGTATTTTTAGCCGAATTTACTGCTTTATCAGGCAAGTTTGCGAGTTGGGTTTCCAGTCTAGACACTGCTGATTTTTCGCTATCGACAGTCTGCTCTAGAGATTTCTTGTTTGCAGACAGTTCGCTAATTTTGCTTTGTGTCTTTTCTACTTCGTCTCTGAGATTTAGCACTTCGGTATATTCGTCTATATTTTTGGACTTCAATTTCTTAGCAGAGGCGAGTCGGACTTGTTTGATGATGGCATTGATACCCTTGCCAAGATAGCCTGCTACAGCCATGGTGAGACAGACACCCAGCACTGGACCTGCCAAGAGTATGAATGGTCCTAAGTTTAGGCACATACCTGCCCAAGAAGTGGCATTTTTAATCAATTTGGACGGGATTTTGTCTTTGCCTTTGCCTTTTTTCTCATACATATTTTTGATATTCTTGACTGCTTTTTCGTGCTCGTTGCTATCTAATTGTTGCATATTCAGGCGCTTGTAATAGCCGTTTTGTTTGAAATAAACTTTGGCATTTGGGTCTAGTTTATGCTTGTCTTTGACCTTAGTCATAGAGCCGTTCTTTGACATAGTATACAGAGTGTCTGGCAAGGTAGTCAGCGAGTATGCGACAGGTTTGTCAATGATTTTGTATTTATTATCTTGCTGGATGTACAATTTTTGTTTAGATGTGACTTTGGACAAGTCATCTACCTTTTTGTACTCGCCATTTTCGTCTTTGACATACATGGCTGGCATGGTGCAGGTGTGCAATGTGCCATAGTCAAAGCGTGTGATGACGCCATTGCTGTCTTTGAAATACAATTCGTCCGAAGATAAGTCGGTGGCTGTCTCGTAGTTTACTTCGTAGAGCGCCAATGACTGTTTTTTGCCATCGAGATTGTCGAAATAATACTCTTCGCCTTGTTTGAGGTCCTCGAATGCTACTGAAGTGTTGTTTTTGTCGCGCAGATTTAATAAATTGTCTTTTTTGAACTCCACTTTCTCGCCAGCGTTGTCGAAATGCGTAGCAGTATCCAGTGCTTTTGCTGTCTGGTAAGTCTTTTCTAGCAGGGCAGGAGTAGGGACGTTGAAGTTGGCGTTTAATGACTTTTTGTCCGCGTGGCTGTACACTGCTGGGTCTAGGAGTTCGTAATTGTCACCACGTTTGATGAAAACTTCTTTGTGCGAGAGTATGCCAGCAGGAGATGAGATGGCGATGTATCTGTCCACATCTTTCTTTTCGTTGCCATTATTGACAGTTTTGGTGACTTTGTAATAAGTCTTTGGCAGTGTGCTGAATACGTAGTTTTGCACTTCGTAAGGTACGAAACTATTGTCTTTGGACACCTTTTGGGCGAATAGATTTTTTCCTTCTGCTATCTGGTCGGGAGTGGCTTCGACGTAGTTGTCGCCAGACTTCACGAACAGAGCAGGCAATGTGTCTTCTACGAACATGATGTCGTTTTTGTCGCAATAGTCGCGCAAATCATGCCAATCATTTATCTTCTGACCATTAGCGGTCAATGCAGACTTTGACACTGTGGTGTGAGACAAATCTGACAATCTCTTGTTTTGAGCGTCGATAATCTTATTTACATGTCTGATTTCTCTATTCGCTGTGTAGATATTGTCCTTGCGAGACTGTATCTCGTCGAGGATTTTCTGTGCTGACTCGGTCTGCTCTTTGTCATGCTGTTGTTGCTTCTTTTCTGCCTCTTCGGTGGCTTTGGCGCTCATATTGTCGAGCAATTTAGTCACTCTATCGGTATAGATATTCAAGTTTCTGTACATATTAGGAATATTATTGGAGTACAGTTCGCTATTATTCGCGAATGCGTTGATATTCTGGTTCACCACGTCGATGTATGCGGTGTCATAAGTTTTTTTCAGCTGTTTTTGGAAATTCTTCTTAGTAATGATCTCGTATTGGCTCAGTTCGCGCTCGTACAGTGCTTCAAAAGATGCTACTTCTTTCATCAATTTTGCCAATCTATTTAGATAAGACTGGAGTACAGGTGCGTCCATGTGCGAGATTTTGTCACTCTTTAGTTCATTATCTAGGGCATTGATATTTCTGGCTATGGCAGAGTAGGTGGTATTTAGATTCTTGATAGCGTTGGCGTGGAAATGCCTGAATATAGCGTCGGCATTGTAGTTATTTGTGTCTTTTTTTGTTTCTTCGATGTGTGTTGTTCCCATATCGCGCTCCTTAATGTTAAGATAAGGATATCACACAAAGTGGATTTTGTCAATATATAACGTAAAATAATGCTTGAGAGATTTTGAGATAAAATTTCATCCAACCTATTGACAAATGCGAAATAATAGGTTAAAATGCAGTACGAAATGTGATGAGGCATCGTCATATTGGCGAAAATATAACAAATTTTGAAAAAGGTATTTACAAATACAAAATTTCGTGGTATAATCGCATTAATCAATGAAGGAGAACGAAATGTTTATTTTGAGAGAAGATGCACAAGGCAAGACTAAATTAGGTCTATGGTATACTAATAGGAAGAATCATAGCGACATCACTGCCAAGATCGGCGAGCAGATGAATGCTGGCGCTGAAGAGCAGTTCGGTGCGGACAGGCTGTATATCTACAATCCTGTCACTGAGGAGAAGATCCCTACCACCATCGCTGAGCTGAGAGAGATGACGGCTACTTATGATTATGGCAATGGACTAGAGTTGTAATTTTATTAGATTTTGTGTGAGAAAAGTGCGATCGGGAGCCACTATGGTGACTGGTGCGCACTTTTTTGGTGCATTGACGGCACAGGCGCGGGATAAATTAACAAAAAATAATCAAAAAATATCCGAGATTGTTTGCTATTTGTCGCGCATTGTGCTAAACTCTACCTAGAGGTAGTCATGAAGAACAGAGATATAATATATCCAGCAGTACTATACAAGGACAATGAGACAGGCTGGTATACTATCGCAGTGTACGAACTCGGCATAGTCACCGAGGGCGAGACTGTGGAAAAAGCTTTTTTGAATTGCAAAGAATATCTGCAGACTTTTTGCGAGTGTGCGGTGAGATTTGACTGCGATATAGAGTCACCACTCACTTTCGAGCAGACTAGCGAAAAGTATAAGAATAATATAGTCATCTTGGTCGATACTTGCATTGAGTAGGGTAGATTATGACTAAGGTGGACCCAAAGAAATGGTCAGAACTAGATTTCTTGATCAATAATTTTTATGAGATAGTAGAGTTTAAGCGCGGACGTGGCATATACGGCGACAGAGTGATACTGCAACGTCCTAAGTCCGCTAGTGCCATCTTCGGCGAGAGAGATAGACTGTATGAGTTTTATTATATGGACGCCAAGGCAGTGGTGGAGATGCCTAGGACTATAGCAGAGCGCATCAAGGTCATCACGAGACCGGTGCGCAATGGTGAAGATGTCTCTGTGCTGTGTGATTATCAGGGCGAGGGCGACGGCAATCCTATCGACTGGGCGACACAAAATATGCAGCGCATTAGAGAACTAAACACAGTGGATTATGGCAAACTAAACGATATGCTACTGGAGAGATATAGACTGCTGACACCAGAGTTTTTGCTCAAACTCAATAAACATAGGCAAAGACAGTACTATCTGGCGTGTAATGAGAATTTTAATCTCATCACGAAGGAATACGCCGATCAGCAGTTGCTCAGAATATAACGCGAAATATTAGATATACGAAAAGCAGATCATATGATTTGCTTTTTTTGCGACAAAAAATCGCTGTAAGGTATACAGCGATTTTGACATTGTTTATTCAAAAGTATGTTAGTTTTTACCACAGCAGTATTGTACTTGCAAGGTTTTTATTTGTTTTTTTTGCAAATATTTGAAATTACTTATTATAAAAAAACTTTTTATTGTTTATTATTGATTGGTTTTGTTAGATATTTCATATCTTCTGATTAACCTTGCTGAGCCATCTAAAATCATTATTGAGACACCTATTGCATAACCTTGAATATTATAAACTTCATTTTTCTTATAAATTATACCAAGATTTTCTAGAATAGATAGGTGATGATATAGTTTACCAGTAGTTCTAAAATTTAATTTGTCCATAAGTTCTTTGGCTGTCATTTTGTTTTGCAATAAAAGTTTTATAATATTCAAACGCTCTTCATTAGCATAGGCATCTATTATCTTTGCAAGATCCAAACTATTATATTTATCTAAAGTGGAATTTATAGAACTTATACTTGCTCCAAAACAAGATTTAATAGCACCATTTTTTGAAACGTACTTTCCGGCAAAAGTAAAAATATTTTCTTTAAGTTCCTCAGGCTCAACGTATGGCGAACCATTAAAAAATTTTTGCAGTACATCTGTTGTGTAAAACTTGTCATTATCTTTTTTAATTTTGGAATATTGTTCGACTGGCGCAAGTTTTATTTGTTTTTCTAACTCCTCGACTCTTTTTGTAAGTTCATCAATTTTTTGTGTTAGATTATCGTGTTTTTCCATATTAAGTCTCCTTATTTTTATATTACGTAATTACGTATTTCCATAATATCACAAAAAAATATGTTTGTCAATAAAAAATAGGAAGAAACATAAAAGTACCCCATAGGGTTAAATTTCTTCCTAATAGTTTTTATTTTTGAGTGCCTCTGTAGGGATTAATTCATTCTCGGATGTTTTTATATAAACTAATTGTAGCCATTTTTAATTTTTATTCTTTATATAATTAATAAGTTCATCTACTTCTTCTTTTGAAGTGTACCATGATGTCATTAATCTTGTAAATCTTTGTTCTTCATATTTCCCTAATGAGTATTTTTCTTGTATATAATTTAACATATCATTTTCAAATTCAACAAATACGCTGTTCGCTTGAACTGGAAAAAGAATTTTATAACCAATTTCACTAATCCTGTTTGCTAAGTATTGTGCCATTTCGTTTGATAGTTTAGCATTTTTTTGCCAAACATTTTGTTCTAGCATAACCAAAAATTGAGCACCTAAATATCTAGTTTTAGAAAATAATTGCATACTTTGTTTTTGATTTAGAATAAAATGCTGTTCAAATTTTGGATTTAGAACAATGATCATTTCACCAAACATAGCACCATTTTTATTTGCACCAAAACTTGCAATATCAACACCTGTGTCTTCTAACATCTCCTTAAAACCACAATTTTGACTAACCATTGCATTTGAAAGTCTCGCCCCATCAATGTAAACATATAATCCGTTTTCGTGGCAAAAATCGCATATTTCTTTTATTTCTTTGCAAGTATAACAAGTTCCCCACTCGGTTGCTTGGCTTAAAACCACTATTTCAGGGTATGCCCAATTATAACTATTGCGAGTTTTTAGCTTAGATTTTATCATATCAACAGTAAGTTTTGCATCTTTACTATCACAGACAGCAAATTTGCAACCTGTGTTATATTCTGTGCCACCAACTTCATATCTATTCATATGAGTTTCTTCACAACAGATAATTGAAGAATAATTATGTTTCATAACCTTTATTGCTAAAACATTTGAAGCCGAACCACTTGTACACATATGTATGCCAACAGGCCTTGTAAAATAACTTTGCATTATTTTCTCAACTCTTTTGGTATATTTATCTTGTGCATAGCCCGATTCACAATCAAAATTTATTTCATTTAGCATCTTCATTATTTCTGGGCATACTGGTGCAGTTGTATCACTACTAAATGTAACTTTTTTCACAGTTCACTCCAATTAATTTTTGTTTTTCTAAATTATATATTTGCCTAAATACTTCACCGAAATTTAAAACTGTTTTTACATTATTATTGGTAATATCTCTTGTATTTCCGTTTTTAAAATATAAGCATTTTATATTTTCGTTTGCAAGCTGTTCAATTATAGTAGGTGTATCATCAACCATAATGTCAATACCTTTATTTTTGCAAATAGTTACCTTATTTTCTTTAGAAAAATATAACTCATCGAAAGGTATTTTATCTTTTTTAAGTCTATTTTGTGTAATTTCAATATGACTTTTATCAACAGAGCCTCTGCTCGTAACTATTATAATTTTATGTCCATTATCTTTTAACTTTTGTAAAGTTTCTTTAGCATAAGGCATTAAAGGACATTCTTTCATTTGAATAGGAAGATATTTTAACCTAAATTTTCTTGCAAATTCATCATCCCATCCATAACGTTTACTAATAGAATTTTCACTTGAATCAACTATTCCATTTCCGCCATTTTCTATATCGAAAATTTCAGCAAAAGCTTGCATCCAAAATTCTGAGTTGTATACAACTCCATCTAAATCAATTCCAATTATCATTATTAAAATCTCCCTTATAATGAAGTGCCCCCGCAGGGGTCACTTCAATGAGTATATAGTTTTTTTATATTATCTTCCACAGCAGTTTTTGTATTTCTTACCGCTTCCACATGGGCAGAGGTCGTTTCTATTAGTAGACTTTTCTGCCTTGGCAGGGGTGTGGGACTGAGTGGACTTTGGCATAGTAGGGGCTGGTCCGCGCTCTATGGAGACACTGACTTGCACTCTATACAGGATAGAAGCAGTGTATTCTTGGATACTATCGATCATCTTGTCAAACATATCGAAGCCTTCGTTCTTGTATGCGATGACTGGGTCACGCTGACCATATGCCAATATGCCGATTTCGTTTTGGAGAGTCTGCATCTCGTCTATGTGCTCTGTCCAGAAATTGTCTACTGTGCGGAGCAGGAATGCGCGCTCGACTTGGGAGAAATCTAGCCCTAGTTTATTGACTTCGGATACTTTCTGCTCGTAATTGTGCAGTATCAGGTCATAGATTTTGTCTGTAGCGCCGTTGACATTGGTGTCTTCGATTAGTTCCTTGGTCACTAGGTTAGTGCCTTTTGGTACGAGTTTGTCTTCGAGTGCTTTGTTTAGGCCTTCGACATCCCATTCGTACCAAGCCTTTGAGCCATCCAGATAAGTATAGCACATGCCATGGACATAGTCTTTCATCATAGTGATGACTTGATTGTGGACATTCTCGCCGTCTAGCACTTTGTTTCTCTCGTCGTAAATGATGGTGCGTTGTTTGTTTAGCACATCGTCGTACTCTAGCAAGCGTCTACGGATAGAGAAGTTGTATGCCTCGGTCTTTTTCTGCGCGGTCTCGAAGAAACGAGTGAGCATTTTGGACTGGATAGGCATATCTTCGTTGCCTCTGAACACTACAGAGAATAGTTTCTTTAGGCGGTCTTCACCGAAACGTTGTGGCAGGTCATCTTCGAGTGAGATGAAGAACACTGACGAGCCGGGGTCACCTTGACGGCCTGCACGACCGCGAAGCTGATTGTCTATACGACGTGATTCGTGGCGCTCTGTGCCCAATATGTGCAATCCGCCTAGGGCGAGTACTTCTTGCTTCTCAGCGTCAGTCTCAGCCTTGAATTTGGCGAATACTTGGTCGTATTTATCTTTGACTTTTTGCTCGTCTTCGGTGAGAGTGGCATTGTAGGCAGTGCATCGTTCGAGCACATCTACGTCTACGCCGTCGGCTAGCATTTTGGCTTTTGCCAAGAATGTAGGATTGCCACCCAAGAATATATCTGTACCACGACCTGCCATATTGGTGGCGATAGTGACAGTGTTTTTCCTACCTGCTTGCGCGATGATGCTACTCTCTAGTTCGTGATTTTTGGCATTTAGGACATTGTGTTTGATACCACGCTTGCGCAATGCAGATGAAATCTCTTCTGACTTTTCCACGCTGGCTGTACCCACCAGGATAGGCTGTCCAGTGGCGTGCTTAGCCAGTATCTCTTCGATAATGGCGTTTAGTTTCGCTTCGTTGGTGTAGAAGACTATATCTGACTCATCTATACGCTGGTTTGGCTTATTGGTAGGTATGCACACTACGTCGAGATTGTAGATTTTGTTGAATTCGTTTTCTTCAGTCTTGGCAGTACCTGTCATACCGCTCAGTTTGTCGTATAGTTTGAAATAATTCTGGAATGTGATAGTAGCGAGAGTCTTGTTCTCATCATTGATCTTCACGCCTTCTTTGGCTTCTATGGCTTGGTGTAGGCCGTTGTTGAAGCGTCTGCCTTGCATCAGACGGCCAGTGAATTCGTCTACTATCAATACTTCGTCGTCTTTGACGATGTAATTGATATCTCTCTTCATGATGTAATTGGCGCGCAGGGCATTGTTGATGTGGTGATTTAGTTCGAGAGCAGAGATGTCAGATAGGTTGTCTATCTTGAAATACTTTTCTGCTTTGGTGACGCCTTGTTCGGTCAGGCGTATCTGCTGGTGCTTGATTTCCAGTTCGTAATCATCCGCCGTCAATGACTTAGCGAATTTGTCCGCATGCACGTACAGTTCGCTAGTCTTGGTGCCACTGCCCGAGATGATGAGCGGGGTACGCGCTTCGTCGATGAGGATAGAGTCTATCTCGTCCACGATACAGAATTTGTGCCCACGCTGTACGCGGTATTTCGCATCAGACACCATATTGTCACGCAAGTAATCGAAGCCTAGTTCGTTATTGGTGGAATACAATATGTCGCATTGGTATTGCTTTTGCTTAGTCTGAGGGTCTTGACCAGAGAGTGCTACGCCGACAGTCATACCGAGGAAATTGTACAGTTTGCTCATCAATTCTGCCTGATAAGACGCTAGGTATTCGTTGACTGTGACTATGTGTACGCCTTTGCCGGTCAAAGCATTTAGGTAGGCTGGCAGGGTGGACATCAATGTCTTACCTTCACCTGTCCTCATCTCGGCGATACGACCTTGGTGTATGACTATACCACCTAGTATCTGCACGTGGTAGTGGCGTTCTTTTAGCACACGAGTGCTGGCCTCTCTCACCAGTGCGAATGCGTCTGGCAGGAGAGCGTCTAATGTCTCGCCTTGACTATATCTGTCTTTTAATGTCTGAGTACAGCCACGCAATTCGTCATCGCTCATACTGGCATAAAAATCTGCTTTGTCCTCGACTTTCTTAGCTATTTTCTCTAGTTTAGCCAGATATCTGCTGTTTTCAGATGCAAATAAATTAAATATTCCCATAAAAAATACTCCTAAAACTCATATATTGTACCAAAATATCGCCGTTTTGTAAAATATATTTGCCACCTTTTAGCGAATATATTACGTTATTTTGGTGAGTTTAGGAGCAAAATCCCATATATGACCGTCTAATCGGCTCGCAAAGTGTTCTTTATCTTGAATACTGTGTCGCGCTCGTATTGGCTGGCGACTGATATGCGCACATTCACCCCTTCGACGATATTCTTTGATTGTAGGTACGCCTTGGCTGTATTGTATGCCAGCAGTGGGGTGTTGGAGTTTTCGCTAATATGCGACAGTATGACTTGGCGCGTGCCAGTGTAGACTAATTGTTCTATGACTTCGGCGCAGGCTGTGTTTGACAGGTGACCGTTTGGTCCGGATATGCGCTTTTTTAGCCACGTAGGGTATGGGCAGGCGTATAGCATTTCCTCGTCGTAATTGCTCTCCAGATACACTAGCGCGCTACCTTTGATGCAGGCGAATGCATGCTCATTCATCACTCCACAGTCGGTCAATATGCTAGCCACAGCGTCTCCTTCGGCGAACCGAAAGCCTACGCAATAATTGCTGTCGTGTGATAGGTGAAATGACTTTATCTGCAGGTCATTGATACTAAAATCTGTGTCGAACGCGCGCAAGTATGGCTCGACGGCATTGACTTGAAAGCGAAAATAATCTAGCACTTTGTGGTGCACGTATACAGGGGTGTGGTGCTTCTTGACGAAACTGGCTAGCCCCTTGATGTGGTCGCTGTGCTCGTGCGATATGAGTATGCCGTCTATGTCTTCGGGAGAGACGCTGAGCTCTGCCAAAAAAGTCTCGACATTGCCCGCAGGTATGCCGATGTCTATCAGTATCTTTGTCTCTTCTGTCTCTAGGTAGGTGCAGTTGCCTTTGCTCCCACTAGCGAAATTGCATAGACGCATAATTTTTCCCTTTTGTGAAAATAAAAATATTACGAATTAAAATTAAATAATGCTCAAAATAAAATCATTAAAAATATTTGAATAATATTGTCAGAAATAATAAAAAATCCAAAATATCCCGAAAATACTGGGCAAAAAATATTTATTTTTTATAATAGTATTTTTGCAGTATTTATTTTTATATTAATTTGATTTTTTGCGGTATTTATTATATTTTTAATCATCTTTATTTATATGATTTTTATTTAATATTTTTAATTATTTTTATGGATTATTTTCTGAATTTCCGAATTTATTTTCCAGATATTTATCTACCATCTCGTATGTCAAGCCGTCTGCTAGATTAGGTACTACTATAGTAGACGAGCGAAACATATTGTCGCATATGTCATCGTCTATAATGGCGTAATCTTTGATATGGTATTTGTCTATGTATCGATATATCGCATCAGGATTGCGCTGGTCAAGCCCCACTGTGATGAATTCGATAGGTTTGTAGTATCTTAATCCATTTTTGCGCAAATAATACGACGCTATGGCATCGTCATGTATGGTGGTGATAGTGGTGCAGACCAGCTTCACATCATAGTGCTCGTGCAGGGCGCTGATGAGATAAGATAGTGGCTTCATACTCATATGCGGTGCAGGAACATTGATGTCGAACTCGTAGTCGTAATTGTCATAGATATTCCAGTCAGTGAGTAGCCCGTCTATGTCTACAAATAGATAAAAAGGTGTTTTGTTTTCTAATAATGTATTCATACGTATATTTATACCACATAAAAAACAAAAATTCAATATTTACAATAAATTTTTTGAAAAATTAGTAAAAACTCTTGACAATGATATCGAGATGTGGTATCTTTACACACGTAAATTGAATACGTATTTGCCAAAGACCACAAGTATTCTTCGGAATGTAAGACTTTTAGCGCTTGTCGAGGTGAGATGAATGGATTGATTGTTTCATACCGCTTTGTCTTAGGCAAGGTGGTATTTTATTTGCAAATAGCATTATAAAGGAGGATGTATGTCAGCTAATTTCGAACAGAAAAAACTCGTGGTGGAAGAAATAAAAGACAAAATCAGTAGAGCAAAATCTATGGTTTTCGTAGATTACCGCGGTATCAATGTTGCAGAAGATACAAAGTTGAGAGCAGATTTTAGAAAAGCAGACGTAGATTACAAAGTGTACAAAAACAAATTGTTCGCGTTGGCTTTGAAGGAATTGAACATCACAGGTCTTGATGATGTGCTTCAGGACACCACCGCTATCGCATTCGGCTATAGTGATGAAGTCGCTCCAGCCAAGATATTGAAAGCCACTAGCAAAGAAATTGGCAAACTTAACGTCAAAGCAGGTTATCTGAATGGCAAAGCCATCACTGCTGATGAAGTTAAGAGTTTGGCAGACCTTCCATCAAAAGAACAACTCGTTGCAAAATTACTTGGTGTTCTATCCGCACCAGCCACTGGTTTGGTTACGGTGCTCAATGCCCCTATCAAGGGCTTGGCAGTAGCATTGAATGCTATTGCTACAAAATAACATTTTATAGGAGGAAATTAAAATGGCAGATTTGAACAAATTAGTAGAAGAAATCAAAACTCTTTCAATCGTTGAAGTAAGTGATTTGGTTCACCTATTGGAAGAAGAATTCGGTGTATCAGCAGCTGCTCCAGTAGCAGTGGCAGCCGCTCCAGTAGCAGGCGCAGAAGCTGCTCCAGCTGAAGAAAAATCTGAATTCAATATCATTTTGAAAGACGTAGGCGCTAACAAGATTAACGTCATCAAAGTTGTAAGAGAAGCAACTAACTTAGGTCTAGCAGAAGCTAAAGCATTGGTTGACAGTGCACCTTCTACAATCAAAGAGAATGTTTCAGCAAATGAAGCTAAAGAATTGGAAGCTAAATTTAAAGAAGCAGGCGCTACTGTAGAATTGAAATAATATTTCTTTATAATGCAGGAAAAAGACTGACATATGTCAGTCTTTTTTTGTGCCTATAGTGGGTGGCACATATTTTGATGTCAAAATCATATTTACTTATTGACAGACGCCACACGTGGTGGTATACTGACGACCTATAGGAGTAAGTCATGAAGATAACAGCGAATGAGGCAAACGATATATTATTGGGCGGGATAGACGGTCATATGATGCCTGAGTACAAGGTCAAGCATAGTTTTTGCGTAGCGAATACTGCCAGCCGAATAGCCAAGAAATGCGGGCTGGACGGAGAATATGCCTACGTACTGGGGTTATTTCATGATATAGGCTGTCATCTCGGGGCAGAACAGCACCCATACAATGGCTACAAGTATTTGCGCAGTCTAGGGCTAGGCGACGAGTATGCTAGCGTGTGCTTGACACATAGTTTCGTGCTAGGCGACCCAAATTGCTCGGCGCTGGGCACTCTGGTGGTAGGCGACCAGATGATACCGAACAAAATCATTCCTTACGATTACGAGGATAGAAAATTCGTGCTGGATTATCTCGCCAAACACAAATATTCGCCTTATGAGAAGATAGTCAATCTGTGCGACCTGATGTGCACAGACAAACTCATCGGGCTGAATAGACGCTTGGTGGGCTTGATAGAAAAGATAGGTCTGCATGGCGCCACTCAGCACCACATCACGCAAGCATTGTCTCTGCAAAAGAGCATAGAAAACGCTATGGGCTGTAGTATGTCTGATGTGTTCCCTGAGATAACAGATAGCCTCAAATACGAGAATAACGATAAATAATAACGGAAAATATTAGAAAATAGCCATAAAATAATAAAATTTTTTAGAAATTTCTCAAATTAGTAAATATTAAAATAAAAAAGCGTTTTTGTATGAAGTGAATTCCGTATGGTCACTTAAGAAAAGCGCTTTTTGTTTTGATGGATTTCATCATTCGCCATGACAGACAGTGATGACGTATGTTTTGTGGGCGTGGTGGTCGATGAGTAGTTTGGATATCTCATTGGCTGTACTGCCGGTGGTGTAGACGTCGTCTAGTATCAGGATATTTTTGTCCACTATGTCAGGCGCAATCTCAGGATTAAATGCGAATGCGCCACGCACATTGTGTATCCGCTCAGACCTATTCATCTTAGTCTGCGACGGCGTGTCTCTATCTCGGGTACAAGTGGCGAGCATAGGTATGTGCGTAATCTCACTAAAGTGCACAGCCAGTTCGCGTGCTTGGTTATAGCCACGAGTTTTTTCTCTAGACGGATGCAATGGCACAAATGTGACATAGTCTATATGCCAGTCTGACGAAGCGTATACTTTAGCCATTAGTTCGGCGAATGGCTGAGCGAGCGATTTCTGATGTTTGTACTTAAATTTGTACACAGCACTGCGAATCTTGCCCTTGTACGGGAAGCACGCGATGCACTGAGTGAAGGTGAAATTGGACTTTTTGCAATTAAAACACACTGACGTCGTGTCGTCTGGCATAGCGCACCCACAGCGCTTGCACCTATTGTGGTTTAGCAAAAATGATGTACCGAAGCACACATCGCATATATCGCCTGACTTTCTGGCATTTAGTTCTCTGCCACAGCATATACACTTGATGTGCTTTGGGTACATCACATCTGCTAATTTTGATTTTATCTTTTGTAGCCAATTCATTATTTTATAGCTTTTATCTTGACAGTCATAGAGCCTTCGCCTGCTATGTCTATAGTCTTGATATTGTCATAGTCAGACAGGGTAGTAAACTCTTTGACCAATACTTCGTTGGATATCCTAGTCTGGAATTTCTCCAATACTCGTGCTATGCTAGCGCTCTCGGTAGTGATGTCTAGACGCACTCTGTCTGTGATAGAAAAGTCGCTATCTTTGCGAAGTTGTTGGAGACTGCGGACGATGTCGCGCAATATACCTTCGTCTATCAGGTCAGGAGTGAGTTCGATATCTAGTACGACTAGGTTGTTACCCATATTAGCCACAGCGAATTCTGTCTTTGGCACTATATTCAGCGTGAATAGGTCGCTAGGCAATCTGCCGTATTCGCCCATATCTACATAGCCGTCTTGGTATGAAGCCAGATAAGACGCCATTTGCTCTTTTGACGCGCTCTCGAGCATATTCTTGACAGCATTGACATTGCCTTTTAGCACTGCGCCGGCTGATTTGAAGTTTAATTTCAGAATATTCTCATTAAACTTAGTATCGTCGCTCACTATCTCGATATTTTTGATATTGAGTTCTTCTCTGATGATATCGCAGAAATCATTGCAAGCCTTCTCGTAGTCTTTCTCTGCCTTGACATACAGGGTAGACAGAGGCTGTCTGACTTTGATTTTGTGCTCGGCGCGGAGTTTGAGTGCCAGATAGATAATCTCTCGGATTTTTGCCACTTCGTCTATCAGGTCGCTGTCTACAGCGCGTGCGCTAGGGAATGTGCTCAAATGCACACTCGACACTTCGTCGCGTTCCATTTCGGTCACTAGATTTCGCCAAATATAGTCAGTGATGAATGGTAGTATTGGGCTCATGACTTGCAGTATAGCCTTGATGGCGTGGTACAAGCAATAATATGCGTTGTTTTTGTCAGCGTCGTCGTTATTCCAGAAGCGTCGTCTATTCGACCTGATGTAGAAATTCGATATATCGTCCACAAAACTCTCAAATTCGCTCACTACATTGGAATATTTGTAGTCATCGTATTGAGTCTTGCACACATTGATGAATGTATCTGTGCGGTCGAGTAACCACTGGTCTATCTTGATCATTTTGGACGTGTCTACAGTGAGTTTGTCCAGAGTGAGATGGTCTATGACTGCATAAGTATTGAAGAAACTGTATACATTCCAGAAGCCTATTATTTTCTTGCGTGCTTCTTCGGCAAGATTGACACCGAAGCGCATGTCGTTGGACGGATTAGCCCCCGCGTACAGGTAACGTATAGCCTCAGCGCTCACTCTGTCTGCTACGTCGTCTACGTCTAGGCTATTGCCACCACTCTTGTGAAATTCTTCGCCGTTTTCGTCCAGCACGTACTGGTAGGTGAGTAGATTTTGGTAAGGGGCTTTGCCCGTCATCACTACACTCATCACTAGGGTAGAGTAGAACCATAGTTTGATTTGCTCCACCATTTCGCACACGTATTCGTTAGGGAAATTTCGCTCAAAAAACTCTCTGTCAGTGAAATATTTCTTCGTGCTGAGTGGGGTAATGCCGGCGTCTAACCAGCAGTCGCCTACTTCTGGGATACGAGTGGCAGTGCCACCGCATTCGCACCGTATCTGGATGTCGTCTATCCAAGGGCGGTGGATATTAGGTAGTTTGTCTATTAGGCTAGGGTCGAGTGCCTTTTCGCGTAATTCGTCCATACTGCCTATGATGTGCACTTTGTGGCACTGGTCGCAGATATAGAATGGCAATGGCAAGCCATAAAATCTGCTACGAGAGATATTCCAATCTCCCATATTGTTTAGCCAGTCTATCATACGCTTTTTGGCAAACTCTGGGCGGAAATTCACTGTCTCGACAGCCTCGAGTAGCTGTGGTCTGAGTTCGTCCATTTTGATATACCAGGTATTGATCAGTCTATATACTAGGTCAGTCTTGCAACGCCAGCAATAAGGGTAGCTATGTTTGTATTTGTGCGCGTAGAGTAGTTTGCCGTCGGCATCCAGTCTGGATACCACCATATCTACTACTTCGGTAGTTTTTTTGCCTGCTAGGAAGCCAGTATTGGCTAGCATGACGCCTTGCTCATCGATAGGGCATATCTCTTTGAGACCATGCACTTTGCCTAGGTCAAAGTCCTCTGAGCCACAGCCCGGAGCAATGTGCACTACGCAACTGCCCTCTGTAGCATCTACCTCGTCCCAAGGCACGATGACGTGAGTGAATTGCTGTTCGGCTAACTCTGGGAAGCATGTCTCGTACTCTAGACCTACTAGTCTCTCGCCTAAGAATTCGTCTACTATCTCGTATTTGCCTTTGAGCACTTTCAGTGCGTCCTTGCCCAAAACTAATCTCTCGCCAGTCTCAGTCTGCACCAGGGCATATGTAAGGGTAGGGTTGACTGCCAGCGCTACATTGGCGGACAATGTCCATGGAGTAGTGGTCCATAGCACCATTTTGAAATCTTTGCCTTTGACAGGTAGTTTAGCAAATATAGCAGTATGAGTGACGTCGTGGTAGCATCCGGTCATCTCGTGGTCGGATATGCTGGTACCACAGCGTGGACACCACACCATAGGTCTGTTTTTCTTCACTATCCAGCCCTTTTCGTTACATTTCTTCAGGAATGCCCATATAGCGGTGATATTTGAGTCGGAATTGGTGTAATAACTATTGTCCCAATCCATAAACTGACCCACGCGCTTGCTCTGATTGGTGATTTCGTTGGCGTAATATCTCACGCGCTCCATACATTTGTTAGTGAAATTGTCCAAGCCATAGTCCAGTATCTCTGGCTTGCCGTTTAGCCCCAGAGATTTCTCGACATTGACCTCGACCCACATGCCTTGCGCGTCGAAGCCGTTTTGGTACATACAGTCTTTGCCATTGAGAGCGTTGTACTTGATAGTGATATCCTTCAGCGTCCTGCCCCATACGTGGTGTATGCCTGCGCGGTTATTCGCGGTGATAGGTCCGTCCAAAAATCTGAACATCTCATTGCCTTTGTTTTTGGCAATGATTTGGTCTACCAGGTGCTCCTTTTCCCAAATGTCGAGCATAGAATGCTCTAGGTCTATTAAATTCAAATTTGCTGGTTCTTTCTTCATAATCTCTCCGTATTAAAAAAATCTTTTATATTATATATAATTTTCACTATTGGTGTCAATGAATTCGACAGTCATTTGTCACGAAAATCAGGAATAAAGCGCTCGCTAGCAGATGACAGCGCTTGCGAACAGCCATTGTGGAAGCCCAATCTCTGTGCGTGCAGGAGGACTTTTTTGTATTCTATATTCTTGACCTTGCGCGACAGGACAGGGTGGTGGACAGCAGCGCCGTACGGGGTGTACTGGCTCATCAGGCTAATGTATGTGTCTGTGCCTAGGTGCTCCGCTATCCAATCTAGTATGCGTATGCTGTCGTCTGAGTGCGACGGCAGTACTAGGTGACGTATGATGAAACCTTTTTTCATCAAGCCATCCTCTATCACTATGGGGTAATCACGCGCTATCTCTAGCAGTGCGCTCGTGCATACGTCGAAATAATACGCGCAATGCGAGTACTCTCGTGCCAAGTCGTCTGAGTAGTATTTGAAGTCGATCAGAAATATATCTACATAACCTTTTAGACGGCGGATGGTGTCCACGCTGTCATATCCGCCTGTATTCCATACCACAGGGATGTGTGGTCTATATATATCGAGTGCTTGGATGATTTTGTCCACATAATGCGACGGCGTCACTAGGTCGATATTGGCGACACCTTGGCGCTCTAGGTCTGCCATACATTCGGCTAATTCGCTGGGAGAGTATGTCTGCCCATGTGCGTCGTGGCTGATGTCGTAATTTTGGCAATATATGCATTGGAGATTGCAGTGAGTGAAAAAGATAGCTCCACTCCCGCGACTGTCCGCTATGAGTGGCTCTTCCCAAAAATGGCGCATTATCCTAGATATTTCCATATCCGCGCTCGCACCGCAAAAACCCGAACGCTTGGTCCGGTCTACGTCGCAATGTCTCGGGCACTGATTGCATTTGCTCATAGTTATATTTTAACAATATTTTGCGCTTTTTTCAATCAAAACAGATATTTTATTTGATTTTTCACTAGATTTTCATTACAATACGTCTATGAAGTTAGATATAGTAGATTTAGGCATCAATGGCGAAGGTGTGGCAAGGCATGACGGCAAAGTGTGCTTCGTGCCATTCGCTCTGGTGGGCGAAACAGTCACTGCGCACCCTGTGCGAGAGACCAAAGACTTCGCTCAATGCCGAGTAGATGAGATTTTGACACACAGCGCGGATAGAGTGGTACCGCAGTGCCCATATTTTACAGTGTGTGGCGGATGCACCATTCAGCACTTGGATTATGCCAAAAGTCTCGAATTTAAGCAAAGATTGGTGCAAAATACTATCAAAAAAATAGCCAAGATAGACGTGTCTGTCAGTGCAGTGGTCGCCAGCGCGCCATATGGGTATAGGAACAAGTGTGTATTCCCTATATCTAGACACAATGGGCGCAATGTCATAGGTATGTTCGCCAAAGGCACGCACACAGTAGTGCCTGTCGTCCAGTGCGCCATAGCAGATGACCGTATCAACGCTATACTAGCCGTAGTGCGCGATTTCGTGGCTAGTACAGCGCTAAAAGGCTATGACTTTGCCACTCGCAAGGGGGATCTGCGCTATGCTGTCATCAGGACAGTGGGCGACAGAGTGAGTGTGGTCATAGTGGCTACGCGCAGAGTGGATTTGGGCGCGCTGGTGAGTATGCTCCCTGCTGGCACATCTGTGCATCTGAACATCAATGCAGATGACAAGCACATATTGAGCCAGCATTTCGTGCATGTCAGCGGTGATGAGAAACTGCAGTCTGTGCAAAACGGCATACAGTACTGTATCAGTCCTTATTCGTTCGCGCAGATAAATAACGGCGTGCGCTCGGCACTTTATGACGAGATAGTGCGACATATACGCACCACTACAGTGATAGACGCGTACAGCGGAGCAGGGCTATTGACTGCCATAATGTCTAAACATTGCCAGCAAGTCTATGGCATAGAGATAGCGCAGAGTGCTACTGCAGATGCGGATGACCTGATGAATAAGAACGCGATATGCAATGTGGTCAATATTAATGGTGATTGCGCAGAAGCCTTGCCTAAACTCATAGCCGATATGACTGACGAATACACCATAGTACTCGACCCACCCCGAGCAGGAGTGGATGCCAGCCTGATAGAGCAGGTCAATGTATCAGGTGCGCGTGACATCATATATGTGTCGTGCCATCCGTCCACTTTAGCACGTGATATGGCGAAATTGGACAGATATGATGTGGTGAGTGTACAGCCATTTGATATGTTCCCACAGACTGCTGACGTGGAGACATTGGTGGTATTGACGCAAAAAACGCCAAAATTGACATAAAATGACAATTTTTTTTAGAAAATATTGGAATTTAGATGAAAAATAGTTGATATTTGTGTGAATATTTAGTATCATACATATGACTTTAATGACTGCACATTGACTTTGGTCGTTGCGTAGGATTGAAGTTAATTTTCAAAAGAGAGGTGGCAACATTGACTATAACCGATATTAGAATCAAACTAGTGAACAAAGCAGATAGCAAACTAAAGGCTGTAGCTTCTTTCACGATCGATGAAGCCTTCATTGTGCATGACATCAAGATTATTGATGGTAGCAATGGCTATTTTATAGCAATGCCTTCTCGTCAAGCTCCAGACGGACAGCACAAGGATATCGTGCATCCTAAGAACACCGAAACTAGACAAATGATCAATGATTTGGTGCTGGCAGAATACGAGAAAGCAAAAAACGAAGAACTTTAATATTTTGAGATCAAAAATCCACTAGCGTGTGCTAGTGGATTTTTTACTCGGTAAGATAAAGCAAGAAAAAAGCAAGAAAAATAGTGAGCAAAAGAAATAGTAGGCATAAAAAATAGTACTTGACATGATAAGTACTATTTGATTAATTATTGAAAACAATGCAGATTAGATATTGTCTAGTGTGTGGGTGTCGACATTGATATGTTTGATAGAATTTTTGTGCAGATTAACTAATTCTTCTAATTTCTCTTGAAAAATATTCTCAGGCTCATCTACAGACAAGAAGCACTCAGTGACCCATTCGTTCTGAATATCCTCGATAGTAAGGCTCTGGTCGGCGTAAAGAATACCAGCCAACTGCTCTTTGTGGCTAGCAACGAACTGGCGGAATGCCTCGCAATATCTCTCATACAATACTAATTCCAAATCGTTATCTGCAGTTTTAGACATATATTACTCCTTGATGTTTGGTTTATACCAAGATAACACACTGCGACGCGCTATGTCAATCATTTGACGAAAAATGACGAAAAAAAACGCACAAATGAATGTGCGTCCGGATAATCTATAATGAAACGAGCCTATTGCTGAATGTAGATGGCTACATTTTGGATAATCTATAATGAAATGAGTCTATTGCTGTATATAGATAGCCACATTTTGCAATTTAACAATAGTATTGTATGCACTGTGGTGCAGTGGGGTCAGTGGCTCGCCCAATGCGGTGATGATAGTGATACTACCATGCTTGGTGTGCTTAGCGCTATTGAACAATGTCTTTAACAAAATGAGGTCATTGTCTTGGCATACATTAGCCAAAGTCAGTGCATCGTCCACTACTAACACTACGTCCTCACCATTCTCTGCCAATCTCTTGGCTCTATTGAGCGCCAGATAAGATATTTTCTTTTGATTAGTGAAACTATTGATATAATCAGAGCAGAATGGCTGGATACTAGGGATAGTCTTGACTATATCGCGATTTTTGTTCGTAATAGCAGGATTTAGGTATATCACAGGTCTGCTATTAGGGATAGTAGCGATGAATTTACTCAAAAATGCTGTGCCATTTTCGTTGCAATACAGCATAACATTGTCACCCAGATGAATAGGCTTGCTACTCAAAAATCTCTCGTCAGATGCATTGCCTAGCAAGTCATCTGTGCTGACATGAGACCACTCATCATAGTCGCTCCTAGTGCGAGTATGTTTGTCTAGAGCCACGCCATTGATAGACACTATGTCTGATAGCACCATAGGCTTGTCTTTGCTGATGAAATTGGCATTGCAGATGATCTCGTCGCCAGACTTGAGGTTATAACGCTCGACAGTCTGGTTGACTACGTATACATAGTCACTCACTGCCACGCGGTCGTCTATATTAGGTACTATGAGAGCACTCTTGTTATCCAATAGCTCTACAAAGCCATGCTTCACTACAGGAGGGGAGTACTGCGCACTGTCTACATTCTGCATCATGGTGATGACATTTGGGCTAGGCTTTGGTGCGTTCTTGTCATCAAAAGTAGTCAATTCGGTAGGATTGTTCGGCAACAAAACATTGACTATATTGTCATAGCCGGATAACTTCTTGGCAGGGCGACCTTGTCTATTCTTAGGCACGAATGGTTCTTTCTGCCCAGACAGGATGAGATTGATCTCCTCGATGAGTTTGCCCTTTTGCAAAACAGTAGGACTGTATACGCCTACTTTCCTAGCCAAATCTCTTAATTCAAATATGCTTAACGCTTCTAATTTTTCTCTATCTATTGTTTCCATCGTGGTCATTATACTACATTATTCTACATTTGTAAAGTGTTTTTTTACAAAAACATCAAAAAACTTTTTCCATTAAAAAACTCATCACTCTGGACACTGAAAAATATAATTATCCTAAAAAACTCTGAACATAGCAAAAACTCTGGACGTGGCAAAAATAATTATTCTAAAAATAAATAAAAAATTTCTATATAAAAACAAATAAAAAATACCCTCAAAAATATGTAAATAAATACAAATTAATATAAAATAAATATGAAAAAAAATAGTTAAATAAATATTTTCATAAATAAAAAATAATATTTTGTGCATTTTATTGTGATTTAGGACTTGATAAATATGTGAAAATAGTTTATAATATAATATGAATATATGGATATGTGCGCATATCCGAATATACACCACCAGCGAAGGAAATAGCGATATGAAGAGATTGAAGACAATATTTGTGTTATTTATCGTATTTAGCATTACGCTTTTTTCTGGTTGCACTATAGACGATGACTTCGCTGATAGCGGAGTGGGCGAAGACGGCTTCTATGGGGTGAAGGTAGTATACCTTGCCCAAGACGATGACTCTGCTACCGCGCTCATCGGACAATACAAACAATTCGTCCTGCAAGTAATGATAGATACATTCGCAGTATACGGCGTAGGTGCTGATACATATACTCTAGACGACATCACAGTCACACCTAGCGATAACCTAACGCAGATAGCAGATGTGATAGGACAGGCTGAGACACTAGAAGCCACTGCTTGGGCTATGTCAGGAGCGGATATAGCTACTTTCGCATCTAGTGAGAATGCAGATACCTTATTATTATTAGTAATGAACGCCATACTAGACACTACGGACGGCACAGACACAATGGCTATGGCGAGAAATATAGACCATTACGGCTTTTTGACCGCTGAGTCACAGCGTGTGGCGAGTGCGATGATGAGCGCTATGCTAGGTGATGCCATAGCAGACGACGAGACATATGCATACACCACTAATATTGGAGATATCATCACTGACGCGATGGGGGCGGTGGTCGTGCGTCCAAAGGCTATCATCAGAGACAATGTATATGTGGACGGCGAATTGAGCGCTTATGATGACCAGCCTTATCTGTGCGTCATACTCATGCCACGCACCACAGTGCAGATGACACTAGACTCATACACTGTGAATGACCTAGACCCAGACAGCACTTTGGCGTTCTCGGTGTCATATGCGCCTCAGGGCGGGGCTACCACAATGCACGACATATCTACTGTATATGGTCATGGACATCAGGAATTACTAAATCTCGATGCATTGGAAGTAGATTTCACCAGAGCGAATATGTTTGGTACAGGCGGGCTGACCATACATGAATTCACTAATAATACTCCTGTATCTGGCAAGCAACTCATACCTACCGAATACGCGCAGTATTTCCGCGTGGAGCAGGCGACCAGCGGTGTGGGGAGCGTCATCACATACGTGGACCAGTCCACAGATGTGCTACAATATCACTTCAATGTGACGGGCGGAGAGATGCACTTCGTGCTAGATCAATTTATAGTTGATTACAAAATTTAAAAATTTTCGACAAAGTATGTACATTATTTGAAAAATGTGTTATGATAACTAAAGGAGAAAAAATATGAACATAGGAAGTATAAACTATCTAATGGCGAGTATAGTAGATATCATAGGTGGGATATTTGAGTACATATGGTTAGTAGTCAAGTATGCTTTTGCTAGGGTATTCTATGGCGTAATATCTGCATTATTAATGCTATTGGATTTAGTACAAGATATATTTAGACGATTCGCTGGTATAGGGGATGACAGCACTGATTTCGTATCCACTATACTGAATTCAGACGTCATTAGGAATGTATTGTTTTCTATTATGATATTGGCAGTGATACTGTTATTCATATTCACAGTGTTCGCCATAGTGAGGATGCACTATCAGGCTGAGTCAAAGGACTCTGTGTCCGCCATCATAGGTAGGAGTATCAGAGCGGTGTTTGGCTTCATACTAGTACCGGTAGTGTGCGTGGCTGGCGTGTATCTGAGCAATATCGTACTGCAGGCAGTAGATTCTGCCACAGCAGGACAGTCCAATACCACTATGTCAGGCTTGGTGTTTAAGTCATGCGCGTACAATGCTAACTATCTGCGCAGTACTACCATGAGCAACGAAGAGAAGATAGAATATGCTAATGACTATGCAGATATGTTTTCACAAAATGGTCTATCATGTAATAGATACACCGGGTCTGCTAACGACGAGGCGGCGGAGCAGTACATCGAAAATATGGCGGAATTGATAGACTATTCATTCTCTTGCGGATTCGCTAATATCAAAGGCAAAAGTTTCAAAATAGACCTTAAACTCGTACCAGGCTGGTATTGGGTATGTACAGGTACAGGCATAGCAGTGAATTCTATTGCATCTGCGGCAATATTTAATTGGAATACTGCTGCTTTGATAGAGGCTGGTGTTCTTTCCGGTGGTGATATGCTACAAACCTCTATCAACAAGTACGATACATTACCACTGAAGCCATATTCAGAGTTAAATAATGTGTCTGTATTTTATGACATTGCACAGATAGACTACGTGATGCTCATAGTATCAGCTATATTTATGGGCTGGGCCCTGTGCAATATCACATTCGGACTGATGAAGCGTATATTTATGCTGTCATACCTGTATGTTATATCGCCGGCATTGCTGTCACTGTATCCGCTGGATAGTGGCTCTGCTATAGGTAAGTGGAAGGGCGACTTCATAGGTTACACCGTTATGGCATACTCATCTGTAGCGGGATTGAATTTATTCTTATCAATATTACCTATTGTAAACAAAGTACAGCCTTATGGTAAGTTTGGTAGTGGTAATTTCTTTAATACAGTTTTGCAATTACTGGTGTCTATAGTAGGTATCTTCACAGTGAAAGAGATCATCGGCGTCATTACTGGCTACATAGGTGGCAAGAACGCTCTAGAAGAAGGCACCGCTATGCAGAAGAGCGTCACTGGTGCTATAGGCAAGACTATCGCCACAGGTGCGAAAGTGACAGGTGGCGTGTTTGGTGCTATACAATCAGGCAAGTATAATGCAGAGAAAGATCCGAATAAAAAAGGAAAATATTCGCTATTTGACGGCGCCAAAGATGCTATCAAGGGTGTAATAGAGACTACAGGTATGAAGTCCAAACCTGACAAAGCATTCAAAGAAGGTAGAGAAGCAGGTTTCGGTGCTAATAAATTTAATCCATCAAATTTATTCCGCGATCGTGCTATTAAGACAGAAGAATTGGCAAGAAATGATCAAGCAATAGAGGGTATCAGAAATACCATAACAGGTCTAGATTTGAGCTCGAAATTTAAAGCAGATAAGGCAAATCTAGTGGCTAAAGCACCAAAAGCGCCTACTAGTCCTAAAGCGCCAACAGCACCGACTTATGAGAAAATATATACTGCCGACGAACTAGATAATCTGAGAGGAACAGATGCGTACGCAGATGCATTCCAGCACAATCTCGAGGCTAAAGATCGCAACAGACAGAAAGACGAAGAGTATGCTAAAAAGATGAAGAGTTATAAGAACAAGATGAAAAAGTATTCTGCTGACATGGCTAAATACAAATCAGATCTGGCTGCATATAGTGCAGATCAGCAGAAGATCAAAGATATCGAAGAAGCAGAGAACTTGATGAGTGCAGGTGATCCAGTAGAGAAGTACAATAATGCTATCGCCACAGCCAAAGCCAAGAAAGATCCTGCGGCAATACTAAAGGCTCAAAAAGATTTGGAGAGCGATCTGACAGAATATGTAAACAAACTCAGCAAAGTGGATGCCAATGCGGCTAATGCATATCAAAGACTGAAAGAATCTTATAACAAACAAAAACAGATCAATAAAGAAATTGATGATATCAATAAAGATATCGAGAAAGGTGGCTTCAAACAAAAAGACTAGTATAAGGAGAAAGTATGATAAGGTATATACCTGGTAGGACTAAAGTAAAAACTGAGTTTATGCGTGGTGTGACGCTGACAGACATCATAGTCGGTCTAGTGGGTATTGGTGGAGCAATACTTATCATAGCGAGCAATTTATTCGGCGCCAACAAGTTATGGTTCACGCTGGCGTGGCTATGTATCGTAGTGTCGCTATATCTACCGGTGGACGAGGACTTGCGACTATACGGGTCGCTGGTGCTGTTATTCAGATTCGCTGCGTTGAAGAAGAAATTCTCCACCCAAGAGAACAAAAAATGCGCACCTATGAAGGACATCATACCATTTTATGGCTTGACGGCTGACAAAGGTATCAACAAATTCATAGACTACGGCGAGTATTATGGCATGGTCATAAAGATCGAGCCACTGGAGTTTGGCTTGCTCGAAGAAGAAAAGCAGGACTTGCTCATCAATACATTCGCTAGGGGGCTACGTCGTATAGCGACCAATCAGAGCGCCAGCATAGTGAAGACTCGCAAGCCTATGAAATTCGACAAATTCATGGAATACGATGATGAGAAATTCGCCGTATTGAATGAGATGCACGAGATGGGGCAGTTTACGCAAGAAGAACTCGATGCTCGTGCGCCTATATTCGAAGAGAGGGTGATGACGCTCGACAGAGCGAACCGCAGTGAGCCTATTATGCAAGACCATTTCTATATGGTAGTGTATGGTGGGGACAAGACCACTCTCGAAGAGACTGCCAACGGCATAGTGTCAGACATCACTTCGGGGCAGGTCAATGTGCACGCGAGGGTGCTGTATGACAAAGAGATAGCGGTATTCTTGAAGACTAACTATCAAGAAGACTTTAACGAGCGCGAGATAGAGGGTATATCGCAGAAAAACTACATGGACTGGATATCGCCAAAGAGGATAGACTTCAAGACTGCGCGTACCATAATAGACGGACGTGGCTACAGGCAATTCGTCATATCCAAATATCCTATCCAAGTGGGCAATGCGTGGGCGTATAGTTTCTTCTCGCTAAATAATGTCAGGGTAGTGATGAACTTTAACCCTGTCACGAAGGACAAAGCGGAGAGGACGATAGACAAGTCCATCATGGAGAAGAGAAATAGGCTCTCTCGTGGTGGTAAAGCGAGCCGTCAGATAGAGGACCAAACCCACCTGAGCACACTCGAGACGCTGATCACCGAACTAAAGAACAACAACGAGCAGTTATTCGACGTCAATGTACACTTGACTGTGCAGGAGCAGTCGCGTAAAGAAGTCAAAGCAGTGCTGAGGCAGAATGGCTTCCGCGTGGCAGAGATGTTTGGACGACAGGTGGATGCATTCATTAGTAGCAATATCAGCAGGCTAGACAATGTCAGACAGTACACACGTGGTATGCCTACCACTACTGTGGCATCGTCATTTCCATTCATCGCTAGCACCATGCAGGACAACAGAGGATTTTACATCGGGGACAACGAATACCCTGTGTTTATCGACTTTTTCCGTCGTGACAGCGAGCGCGTAAACAGCAATATGATGATCATAGGTAAGTCTGGTAGTGGTAAGTCTTATGCGACTAAAGTCTTGCTATCCAATCTGGCTGCCGACAAGACCAAAATGTTCATTCTCGACCCAGAAGAAGAGTACGTGCCTTTGGCATACAATCTGGGCGGTAAAGTCATCGACGTGGGCTCGAACAAAAATGGTATCATCAATCCATTCCACATCATGACCAACCTAGAGGACGAAAACTCGCTCGACGAAAAGATGAAAAAAGCGGGCAAGCAGGTCAATGTGGAAGAGATTAATTCACTGCCTACACATTTGCAGTTCTTGGAGCAATTCTTCCAAGTGGTGCTAGAAGGTATAGATAGTGACTCATTTGAGACGCTGAATACTCTGATAGTAGACTTGTATAAGTCAAAAAATATCACCACAAAGACAGATTTGAGTAAATTAAAAGCGACAGATTATCCTATATTCGATGACCTGTATGCTATGATAAACGAGCGACTAAAGACAGAAAAAGACCCATATTTCAGGCGAAACCTGCAGGTATTGCAGATTTATATCCAGAAATTCTCTACCGGCGGACGAAACGCTAACTTATGGAACGGTCCTACTAGTATCGCGACGAACGAAAACTTCGTATCGTTTAACTTCCGTTCGTTGTTCGCGAATAGGAACTCCAAACTGGCTAACGCTCAGATGTTATTGATATTCAAGTATCTAAATAACGAAATCATTAACAACAGAGACTTTAACCTGCGCTACAATGTCAAGCGTCAGGTAGTCATAGCTGTCGATGAGGCGCATATGTTCATCGACCCGAAATACCCTGTGGCTTTGAGCTTTATGGCGGAGATGGCGAAACGTATCAGAAAGTACGAAGGTATGCAGATCATTATTACGCAGAATATCAAAGACTTCTTGGGTAGTGCGGACATTCAGAGACAGTCGTCTGCTATCATCAATGCCAGCCAGTTTAGTATGATATTCCAGCTGGCACCTAATGATATGACAGACTTGATCGAACTATACAAGTCATCTGGCGGTATCAACAAAGACGAACAAGACGGTATCGTAACCGCTGGTCGTGGTGTATGTTTCTTCATATCAGGACCATTGGCTAGGACATTTGTCAATATTAGGGCTCTGCCAAATGTGGTAGAACTAATAGGCGAAGGTAAAGGTAAAAAATAAACAAACAGCCGATATTTTGGTACAAAATATCGGCTTTTATTGTATATTTTTGTCGAATGTTACAGAAGATATAAATAGAGGTAATTATGAAAATAGGTATAGTCAAAAGAGTAGATGAATTAGGTAGGATAGTACTGCCAAAAGAAATGCGAAAATTGCTCAATATACGCGAAGGGTCGAGACTGGAAATAAGTGTGCAGGATGACGCCATAGTGATGAAAAAACACAGCAGTATGAATACGCTCAATGCGTATGCTGATTTGGTGGTGAAAGCCATATCCAGCCACGTAGAGAACGAAGTGCTAGTCACAGACACTGACAAAGTGATATATAGCAACAAAAAGCGCTACATAGATAGGAAATTATCAAAAGTGGTGTGCGACGCCATATACAAGACTGACACTATCATCAAAAAAGAATGCGACGGCAGTGAAATGATAGATATATTCAGTGACGGCGACGAGAAGTATTGCTGTGAGCTCATCGTCCCTATCGTCAAGGACGGCGACGGGCTGGGTAGCATAGTCATACTGGCTACAGACAGCAAGTGCTTCAAAGACGATGCCATACGTGTATGCAAGGCATTTGCGTGCTTTTTGTCAGAATTTTTGATGTAAATATTAGAAAATCTCTACAATAAAGTCCAATATTTGCTGTAAATATTAGAAATTATTTTCGATAAAGTTCAATATATGCTGTAAATATTAGAAATTTTCTTCGATAAAGTCCAATATTTGCTGTTTTGTCTCAAGTGTGAATATTATTTTTCTCAGGTCGCTCGCACCGCGCTGGTGTGAGACGTACCACGCCAAGTGCTTGCGAAAATAAGGTATGACTTTCGCATCATTGTGATAAAACTCATCTAACATCGTAAAATGCTGTTTTACGATGTCTTTTTTTGCTCTAGTGATGGGCAGGCCTTTTAGCGCGCTAAAAATCTCAGGAGTCCCCATACTGCCTCTGCCTATCATGACGCCGTCTATGCCTATATCTTTTAGCCTATCCACATCAGCAGTAGTGAGTATGTCACCGCTCGCGATGATAGGTATGCTGACTGCATTTCGCAACTCGCGATACGCGTCAAAATCCACATTGCCACTGTACATCTGCTCACGTGTGCGAGCGTGCAATGTCAAAAAACTCACACCTATTCGTTCACACATCTGAGCAAATTGGATATAATTTTTGCACCCATCTATGCCGAGACGAAATTTCACAGATACGGGCTTGCCACTATGCTGAACTAGAGCGGATAGGACTTTTTCGGCATTGTCAAGGTCGCGCATCATAGCACTGCCGTCGCCATTATTGACTATTTTTGGAGCAGGGCAACCGCAATTAAAATCTATCACATCAAAGCCCTGCAATGCGTCGCTATCGCACACGCTAGCCACTACGTCGGCATCGTGCCCAAATAACTGCACGCATCGTATGTGTGCGTGCGAGGTCTCGTGCAGTAGGTCGATGGTTTTGGCGCTATCATAGGAGAGTGCCTTGGCACTAATCATCTCGGTCGTCACCATATCTGCGCCTAGGTCGGCACATATCTGCCTAAATGCGAAGTCTGTGACACCAGCCATAGGTGCGAGCGCATATATAAATGTGTCAAATTTCTTTTTCATATATATAATATAGCACAATTTTCGTTATAAAAAAATAATTTTCACGAAATTACTCAAAATAATTTTATGAAAAAGAGTTCACTCATCTACGGCGCGAGTGTTTTGACTATAGGCGCATTTTTGTCTAAAGTAATAGGCAGTGTGTATAGATTGTTTTTGACATACATCATAGGTGGCGAAGGTATAGGGTTGTACCAAATGGTATTTCCGGTGTATTCATTCCTAATAGTGCTGTGTACAGGTGGCATACCGCTCGCGATCAGCAAGATAATCGCCGAGTGCAATGCCAACCAAAATTATGAGCAAAAAAAGAGAGTAATTTCATTAAGTTTGAGCATTTTAATCATTTTATCTATCATTTTTGCATTAATTTTGACTTTAGGAGCGAAAAAAATCGCAATTTTGCAAGGAAATGTGCTAATATCTGATTCTTATCTAGTCATAGCGCCGGCATTGGTGTTCGTTAGTATTGTGTCTGTGCTGAGAGGATATTTTCAGGGCGAATGTGACTTCGTGCCTACTGCAGTCAGCCAAATCATCGAGCAAGTGATCAAAGTGCTATCAGGCATAGTGCTAGCTATGGCACTAGTCAAGTATTCTATCGCGGATGCAGTGACCGGCGCAGTGCTGGCAGTCACGATTAGCGAATTTGTCTGCGCGGTAGTCATGTGCATATGGTACGCCAAGCACAAAAAGAGCCCACCAGCCACTCAGTGCGAATGCGACCCTATCACTATCAAGCAGATAATCAAAGTCGCACTGCCTATCTCGCTGACTAGCATAGCGTTGCCATTGACCTTTTGTTTGGATAGTTTTATCGTAGTGAATTTATTGAAGAAAAATTTCTCTACTGCCATAGCTACATCAATGTATGGGCTGGAGTCGGGCGTAGTGATGTCGATAGTGAACTTCCCATCCATCATATCATTCTCGCTGGCGAGTGTATTACTACCGAATCTAGTAAAAAACATCAAGGCTCACAATGTGTACGACAATACCGAGAAACTGAATGCTTGTTGCAAAATCAATCTCATCATATCTCTGCCATGCACGATAGGTGGGGTGATATTTGGCGAGAACATTATGAGCCTAATATATGGCACGACGCTCTTACCTACTAGACTGGCGGGCGAGTTGCTGAGCCTGAGCAGTATCAGCATCATATATATGGGGTTTATGCAGATATTCTCTATGAGTTTGCAAGCATATGATAGGCGCTACGTCACTGTGCGGAATGTGCTCATCGCAGTATTGATGAAAATAGTATTTGAGTGTATATTTTTGTCTACTAAAACAATCAATATTTACGCATTGGCGCTAGCCAACGTCATTTGCTACATGGTGGGTATGTTACTCGATATGTTTTCGCTCAAGCGTTGCGTGAAATTCGCTATCAATATTTCTGACACATTAAAGATAGTATATTGCACCGCTGTGGCGATATCTGTGATGTATGTAATGTCTTTTTTGGTGGTGGGCAGATTTGGATTTTTGGTATGTCTAGTAGTAGGATGTATTCTCTATGCTGTGGCACTCTATGCTGTCGGCGCATTTGATAATATATATGAAAATAAAATAATCAAACCAAAAACTATGAAAAAACATTAATTTTACCGTTTATTTTGATAATTTTTTGGCAAATATTTATTCGGAGGATAAATAATGAACAAACAAGACATTATCAATGAGATAAATAATCAAACATCGTTGACCAAAAAAGAATGCGGTGAAGTATTGAATGCTTTTTTGAATATTCTAAAAGATGCACTCAATAAAGGAGAGAATATTGGCTTCTCAGGATTAGGAAAATGGTATGTACAGGAATATGGCCCTAAGTATATGTACAATCCCGTCACGAAAAAACATTATTATACCAAGGCAAAAAAAGTACCAGTGTTTAAGGCAGGAAATAAATTTAAATCTAGTATAAAATAATAAAAAATAATAAAAATTATGAAAAATAACGCAAAAATCACTATTTTTTAGTGATTTTTCTTAATTATTTGATATTTATTTGATATTTATTTGATATTTATTGGATAATTTACTGGATATTTATTTGTATAAATAATTATTTTTTTGATGAATTATTTTATTTTGTCGCAGTAGCAATTTTGCGTATTATTCATATAAATATATATGGATAAAAAATACGCATTACCTACAAAAGAGTATTTGTCATCTAGGCAAAGAGTAGTATCAGATATATTGGATAAAAATCATAACATTCATTTCATCGGGATAGGTGGAGTGAGTATGCATTCGTTGGCTATATTTATGGCGAGGCTAGGCAAGAAAGTGACAGGTAGTGATATCGCGCACAATAAATATGTAGATATGTGCATAGCAGAAAATATTAAAGTTTACGCCAAGCATAATGCCAAAAATGTATTAAATGCGCAAGTGGTGATAGTCAATGGTGCAATACCACACGACAATCCTGAGTATACATATGCTAGCAGTCACAACATACCTATCATAGACAGGGCGGAATTATTGCAATACATTACTAAATATTTTGACACAGTCATAGCGGTGGCTGGCACTCATGGCAAAAGTACGACATCTGCTATGATATATCATATATTGCGACAAAGCGAACCGCGCACGTCATGTCACATAGGTGGGGACATATCGCAAGCGAGGATGATAGCGGGAGACAAATATTTGGTGGTCGAAGCGTGCGAATACAATAAATCTTTTTTGTCATTGTGTCCCAATGTCGCTGTCGTGACTAATATAGAAAAAGATCATCTAGAATGCTACGGCAGTGTGGCTAATCTAAAAAGGGCTTTTGAGCAATTCATATCATCATCCGATGAAAAAATAGTATATTTTCAT
>CAYWFC010000003.1:0-45139 GCA_964457935.1 uncultured Lachnospiraceae bacterium | reverse complement strand
CTATACCGCCTGCATAAGATATATTAGATAGGTTGGCGTCGTTATTTCTGATATCTAGTTCATATTTATTCGCTGTCACGTACCTATACGAAGCATTGGCACTGACATTGGTGGATATGTCGTTGACAGCGAAGCGCCCTTTCATCTGTCCGAATACGCCACCGACTGCATTCCTGCCCACCACTGTCGCATTGGCATTGTCTATAGCGACGTTGTTGACAGTCGCATTGTACAGCGTACCTGCTAGCACGCCCACATTATTGGCGTCAGTCGCCAGCAATGATGACGGTGCGATGTTGAGATTTTTCACCACAGTGGACATATCGCCCATCTCGCTACCTATCTGCCCGAATAGTCCGATGTTGTTCCGCTTCTCTTTGGTATAAATAGTGATATTAGACAATACCATATTGTTGCCTTCGAGACTACCCACGAATGTCTTGGTGCTAGTAGCAGGATTGTCGCGTAACACCATAAAGTCTATGTCGCTGACTATCCTGAAATAGCCATTGACGATGTCCACATTTTGCCCACCGAGATAAGTATTGAAACTCTCAGTGTCATATATGATGTAAGGATTATTTTTGGAGCCGAGATTGTTGTTCTGCGCACCACTATAGTAATAATGCCCATTCTCCACATAGGACAGTACTTTAGTAGGATTGATACGCTCGCTCGCACTGACGATAGTAGGCTTTTGAGCATTATTGTATGTGGTCATCTGCCACACGCCCTTGCCGTCTTCGCCAAACGAGAAATGTGCGTATATCTTATTGCCATTCCCTGTAAATTCATCTGGTGTTATGCCCTTACCAGGAGAGCGCTTGGTCGCGCCTATATTGCCATTCAGGTAATAGCAATCACTGATGTCACTGCCGTCACCCAGCAATGGCTCGCCGTCGCTATTCACGCCCACTAACGGTGCATAAAACTCACTCTTCTCGAATTTACATAGCGATATACATCTAGACATTATGTAATTATTCTCGAATACGAATCCCGAGATGTATGCACTGCTCTCAATAGGTATGTCAGCGTAGCAGTCTTCGATGAAGTTGTTGTTCGTATACACGAAGCCTGCACAGTTGCCGGCGCTCTTTATCAGGCCGTCCAATGCCCTTAGGTGGTCATTGTTGCTGTTCACAGCAGATTTGGATGCTCCACCTGTGACATAAGACATAGTGATTTTGCCGTCATTTCGCACAGCCATACCGGCAGTCTTGTATGACGAATAATACTCTGCAGTCGCGTTTAGGACCTTCTTGCCCTCAAATGTGCACGACGCGATACTACCTCCATTCTCGCACACCACGCCCGCCAAATCGCCGTAGCCTACGATAGCATGACTCACTCTGCTGTGAGTGATGTAGCCAGTGGAGTTGTTCACCCCGACCAGACCGCCTATAGTGGCAGTCAGACTCACGTCTAGCGTCGTGGATGTATTGATATTGAATATCAACGTATCATTATTATCAGCGTTTGATTTCACTTCACAGTTGGTGATGATACCATTGTTTTCCGCAGTGATACCGCCATATGTGAGATTAGATATTACATTAGTCTTTTCGCCCAGTTCGGTCACTATGTTTATGCTGTTTGGCACCACTACAGTGACATTTTGCACCACCATACCGCTGTAAACTCTCGCAAACAAGCCGAGATTAGCAGTGATGTTGTTTTCTTCGACGAATGGCGTCTCTAGGTCGAAACTCTCTATAGTAATAGTGTGTCCATTGCCGTCGAAACTAGCCAATTCGATGTCTAGCGGAGTGTAATCCGTCAGCACTATGTCATTCATCAATATGTAATGATACTCAGGGCTCATCTCATTGATGAAATACTCCGCATCATACACAGGCAAGGCAGAATACAGCGACGTAGGAGTGCTAAACTCTATCTTGAATACACATTCACACGTATATACAGCGTCATCTGTGAGTTTTGGATTATTACCTTCAAACTCATAATTAAACTGCACTCTTATCTTGTTGCCATTGACTTTGTTGGTCAGCCCTTGTAGATATATCAGCGTGTCATGAGTGATGCGTATATCGTTGTTGTCAGGCAAATCAGTAGACCACTCATCATCAGCATAGTACGCCCAGTAGTTAATATTTATATTGATTGTAGATAAGATATTCTTTATGAATTCTTCATTAGCATCATCATAATACGTTTTGACATTGATACTGCCACTATCATAGTAGCTGATGTCATTAGGCGCGAAGTACGCTCTCAGCTGATATTTCTCGCCGAAATTGCCACTAAACTTGCCATTATACACTCTCTCCACACTGATACCATGTATGACAGCGTTCTGTATCTTGAATGTAATGCTGTCTTGCGACGTCTTCACCATGCCACGTATGGTGTTCTTCACTGTCATAGTGACTGTCACTGTGTCGCCGACATTGCCACCCTCTGTGATAAGATAATATCTGCCGTATTCGTCTATTTCTATATCATAGTTATCTCTATTTTCGCCTTCAATTTCCCACACAGGCTCAGTGCCGTCAGTGTGCGCCACATCCACCTTGATACGCGCTTTTGCGTGCAATGCCACTGGCACAGGGTTGTTCTCATTGCCAGTCTTCTCATTCGACAATGGGTCAATGTACGCCAGACTTATCTGCGGTAGCATGATAGTGCGTAGCCTGATAGTAGTGCCTTCACTAATCGCCGTTTTCCCTATGTATGGCACTATATTTAGGTCTAGGTCAGCGTTGTCGTCGCCACTAGATATGATGACGCGTACATAATACGTCTGCACGAAGTTGTCCGCTGATACTTGTCCGCCTTTGTATGACTTTTTGTTCAATACTATGCGGTTGATACCGCTCTCAATAGTCTCAGCCACACTGATGTAGCGGTAGTTATAGGTAGAAGATTTCTCTTCATCATAATACACTTGCCTAAACATCACATTGATGTCGTAGTTAGTATTAGTCAGCACCAGATAGTCATAATGCGCCTGACTAGGAGTGATAGTGATCTTCAGCACACTGCCGTACTCGTTGCCCGGCAATACTTCATTCGACTGTGTCTCACTGCATACGAATACATTGGCAGGGTCATCAGCGACTGAATCTTTTCTCTCTGTCATATAATTCACTGCACTGATATTGATGATATCCTCAGGGATGACAGATAGTCTCATAGAGCATGACTTCTCGCCCACACTGAATGTCAGGTCATACACACTGGTATCTGTGACATATACAGTAGGCAATACTGCGAAATCTATGTCATATCTCAGCATGTCGTCAGTGTTTTTATTGTCTGATATTGTATAAGTAAATGTCTTATCTACTGTAAATATTCCATTTACTGTATCTTCTTCTATTTTTAATTCTTTGCCAGACTTAGTCACTGTTACTTTTAGTTCTGCACTGTCTTTCTCGTCAGTGTCCACATACAGCGACATACTCTGACCGTTGTTAGATGAGATAGACATCTCGCTCACTGTGGAGTGGATAGATTGTACCCCTTTTCTGGTGACGACATAGAATGTCTTGTCGAGATTAGATGCACCCAGTATGCCACTAAATACTTCCGATAGTTTGTACCGTTCACCTGCTATCACTAGATAAGGCTCTGCTGTGATAGTGAGTGAATCGTCTTCATTCATTTTCTTTACAGCAGATATGTCGTATTTATCGCCTTTCTCGATGAAAATGCTACCACTTTTATCGAATTTCTTGCCATTTATCTCGATATATCCGTCATCGCCACTAGTAGTATACTCTACCGCCGTATTCTCAGTATTCGCTCTGTAAGTATACCGAATGCCGTCATATTCGACTACATTAGAGAATTTCTCTCTCAATAGTGTACCGGTGCCCACCTCTAGGCGGATGTACTTTTTGTCTACAGTATAGGCGCTATTGTCTGTGTTGGCGTTGTAATATAGATTGAAGCCGTCCGCTCCGGCAGTGGTATCGGTGTTTTGAGTGATATTGATAGCGTCTATGATGTGGATAGTGACTGTGCTCTTTTGATTTTCGTCCAATAGCGAGAATATAGTCAATGTCACTTTGCCAGTGTCTTTCAGCACTATCTTGCCGTCAGATGTGACCTCTACCTTGGAGCTGTCGTCCACCTTGACGCCCAGCCTAGATAGTCTAGTGCCGGCAGGTTTTACCATTACTTCGTACAAATTAGCCAATGAGAATGTATTGATGCCACGATTGGCTTTTCTCAGCAGTGTGCTGGTGTCCACATCTGTAGATAGCACTGATTCTAATTTGTACATCATTAGCGCGATAGTACTGTCGTCTATCTTGATGTACCTAGTGCTGATATCTTGCACTGTGTCTTTTTTAGATTGCGTAATGTCTTTTAGCGATATACTTACTTCGATAGGTGCCTCGATAGTCAATGGCTTGTTCTCACCCAGTGGACTGATTAGATAAGGATAGCCACTGTTGGTGTTAGCGTTTTTAGCAAAATGGTTGCCATAATTATTCTCATCTATCACTGTAGGTGTAAACGTATTGTTTACATTGCATGTCGCTATAGAGTACGTTTCGCTATATTTACCATTATTACCAATATTAAATATCTGTGCTAGATTGTATTGTGACTTAATATTATCACCATCCACATACATCACGCCACGAGTATAGCCATAGCGCAGTTTGCCTGTGCTGTATCCTGCATACATACCGGCGTATATAGATTTCGTGTCGTAATTACTTACCTTCACATACACTTTGGCATTGACGCTAGATGCCAATGTCTCGGTGTTCGCCATATATCCAGCGAAGCCACCTACGTAGTAGAAGTCTTCGCTTACTCCAGTATCGTTATCTATCATCACGTCAGCGAGATATTCGTATGTCTTCACGCTGGACGCCCTGTATGTCGCTACGTAGCTATATGCTACAGCAGAGCCTGTCATATATCCAGCGAAGCCACCTAAGTACTGCTCGCCTACGATGTATGCACTGTATGTAGTAGTCTTGGACGAATACATTTCGCTATTGACTAGATAATATTTGCCGTTTGTGTCATGGCCTACTACACCGCCTACGTATATCGTGCCTTTCACAGTGGTGGTGGTATAACTTTTAGTGATTTGGTAGTCGCCTACACTTCCGACACTAATATTATCAATAATAGGGAATATTTTTTTGGAGTTACCGCCATTATTGCGTCCTACGATACCGCCCACATTGTTTGTACCCTGCACAGAGCCAGTGGCGTATACGCTAGATATCTTACCATTATCATTATCTCCCACTACTCCGCCGACATAGGTATTTTGACAATTATTCGTATCACTAAATACTATATTCACATCAGTGATAGCGCCTGCATTGAGTAGTTTGGCATCTTGGAGATTATCAAAGCCACTGCCAGTAGTAGGATTTTCATCATACTGTACCGCACCAGTGATAGTGCCAGTATTGTATCCTACCAGTCCACCAATGTAATATTGGTTTCTATTCTCATCTACATCTGCCGTCACAGTGATCTTGCCAGTAGCGCCTATTACATTGGCGTTATCTATGGTGATAGCGCCTGCATTCATCGCAGTCAATAACCCTAGGTATATATAGGCACTGCTTTCCACAGTGACTGTCACATTGTCTACATCGACCAATACATTGTTTAATGTGCCTGCATTGATACCTATCAGCCCGATGTAATAATTCTCAGGGTTTTCATTAGTAGTCTTTAAGTCTAGCGAATAATTAAACTTCACATTGCTGATCTCGCCAGAGTGGTCATCATCAGTGCTTTCTCCAGTTCTTTCTAATTTGTATATGAAATTATAATAATTAAAATATATACCGTCTTTGGCTCGTTCTGAGATTAATTTGATGCCACTGATAGTGTAGATGGGTTGTTCATCTTCGCCCCCTTGTGAGCGTATGCTACCAGTGAATGGTATCAATTTACCACCCACAGCGCCCAATACTACAGTCTGACCGCCCATATTGATGTCATTGGTCAGCACGTAGTGCTTGGTCAAGCCCTCGACAGTATTCATATCCAATATGTCTTGGACTGACGACAGAGTATAAGGGTTGTCATACGAGCCGTCAGTGACATTCACTTTGATGATTTTGTACGATGCCCCGTCGCGCAAGAATGACAGATTATTGACGTCTATGTAGTTCTCTGGCATAGCCGTCTCGAAGCAATCTTCCGGCACTACCAATACATACGCCACACCAGTGCCTTGTGCAGTGATAGTGTTGCCATTTATCTTTACTATATCTGTGGCTTGGCTGATAGAGCCGTTTTTATCAAATGCCACGTAACGCAGGTTCTTGTTGTACGCATTGGTAGGATATACCGACCAGGACAAAGTCTTAGTCTGCTTGTCCAAATCAGTAGACTTGAAACTAATGTAACTGTAGCCGTCCGCATCGACTGGCAGATAAGTATTTAGTCTCAGACTGTCCACTCTGGTCGCTTTCTGTATATTCACTGTGCACGTCTGATAAAACGTCCTGTTGTTTTGTTTTACCGAGACGGTAATGTTAGTAGTACCAGTGATATTGTCGTCATTTATAGCGCAGACGAACTGCCCAGCGTCACAATATACATAGATATTAGACAAAATGTATTTGAATTTCCTGTCTTCTGACAATATCTCAGTGTCAGTTGACTCATCGCTGTACTCGTCTAGATAATTCTTCGCATCAGCAGGGGATACAGACACATCGAGTTTGATTTTTGCTAAATCACTATCATAATACCCCACAGAATTCTCAGACTTTGCATTGATGTACGAATAATTCAGCGTCACGTTCTGCACTGGCACGAATATGAATAATTTGATAGTAAATGTCAATTCGCCAGTCTTTTCTACGAAATGCTCGACTTCGTCACTCTCGTAATAAGTGTATTCTACTATCACGTCTACCCAGACGAAATATCTCGCACCGTCTATAATAGTACCGAAATTACCAGCCTTGATAGTCAGCGCGTCTAGGCTGTCATGCGACGCAGATACGTACATGCTAGCCGTATCACGCTCACCGCCGTCGCTAGTCAAAGGTCGGCTCAAGTCATATCTAATGTTAGATATCTGCGCATCACTAGGTAGCACATCCAGTGCCAGACGCATCTCGCTATTGGTCGCGATCTTGGCTTCAAAATCACACTCAGTAGTGCCTGCATCGATTTTTTTGGTGACACTCTTCTCTCCAGTCAGCAAAAGATACGAATTATTTGTCGCATTTAGCACTGACATAGTCACATCAGTAGGCTTGTCATAACTCTTCACCGGTATCGCCACAGACTTGCCATTGGCGTGTCTGACGTAGATAGTGTAGTCCCCTACACGCGTGGTCTGGAAGTATATCTTGCCGTCATCTAGGTCAGTGGTCCAAGCAAACTGCTGTGCATACACTATTTTGCCGTCGTTGCCCTTTTGCCCCACTGCGCAATAAGGACTATTGGTAGAGATATTGAGCGACACTTCGCTGGTCAATGTATTCCCATACGCATCAGTGAGTGCGAGATAGAAGTACTGGTCGCCTCCGTCGTAGCCCACCTCTGACACGAACATCTTCTCAGTATTGTCTGGCACAGGCAGGACTTCTATGTCCTCGACGCCTTTTTGTAGATTAAATACCACATCCAGCGACGCGCCCAGCTCGCCAAAGTACGAGAAATCATAGCCATACTTGCTCATCACGTAGTTATTCAGCGTGATAGTAGGCTTGACAGCAGTATCGCCTTGGATAGTGGTGTATCGCACATTGATAGTGTCGTTGGCAGATATAGGCTCTGACACGAAGTACTCGCCCGCATCATAAAACTTCAGATACATACCCTTGTACATGAATATTAGTTGATACTGATTAGTGTTAGTGTAGTCCTGCACTGTGCTGAAAGTGTCGTCTGTGTAGATATTGCCATCATTTTGCAGACATTCCTTCTGCAGAGTGATAGTGTAATACCTAAAGTTTGGCAATGCATCTATAGGCGTCATATCAAATTTCACCACTGCCCCGTCAGCATTGTTGTACACGTCGTATAGGTCATAAGTCGCAGTGTATTTGGTCACGCCACCCACAGTAGTCTGCGATATAGCCACGTCTTGCTTCTCCGCCGTCATAGTGAATTTATTGCTAAAGGCAGTCACAGTGTATGGCATATTTATCGTCGTAGGTATCAGCCCACTATTCTCAAATCGCGCCCTGTACACCTGGAATACTATATAATTCGTCACATCATAGTCAGTCTTTTGGATAGCCTTGATTCTGAATGAATTGTGGCTCAGTTTCTCTATATGCACAGACTTAGGGTCAGTGCTGTACGCATATACGCTGTAATTCTCGCTGATAGGCGCGTACTGCACACCTACTTTAATACCATTATTGTCGCGTACATCCGACTTGGTCTGCACTGTGATGTCAGTAGTGTTGTAATAAGCCCCTTCACTCTTCTCACCATAATTGGTCAATAGCACCACTGGGGCACTAATGATGCCCTCTTCTCCGCCATGAGTGGTGGATGACAGTGCCAGTTCGTTCTGCGCATATATCTTGCAGAATGTCAGAGAGAAAACTTTGTCTTCCATTCCCTCATTGACATTAGAGCCATCTTTGGGATTCATTACTTCTGGATAAAATTTTGTCACCCAGCCGTCTACTACGCTAGTGCCATAAAACAATATGTGATTGGTCTCTGGGCAATATATAGCCAGCTCTTTCTCTCCGTCATGTGGCAATGTACCACCTGTGACCCACACCCCGCCACCAGAGAGAGAATATAGATCGTCCATACTCCACCAGTACCAGCCCTCTGTAACTTCTCTTATTGGATGCGATGGGTCATCTACCAACTGCCAACGCAGTGTGTCAGTAGTATTGGTAGGCGTCAATGCTAGATTAGCGAAGTTAAATACATAATTACCTACACTATTTTCGTACATAGTGATGTACATACTGTTGTATACCAGTTCCACATTCTTGATATGACAGATTACATCTAGCGGTATCTCGAGCTTGACCGACATATTCTCTTTTAGCGCCACTACTAGCGAGCCACTGCCTGCTGTGATAGCAGTGATAGTGATGTGCGCGGTGTCGCCGTCTATCTCGACAGAATAGTCTTTGGATATCAGTTCGCTAGGGACGCTGTAAATTATGAATTGCTTTTCTATCTTCTTATCAAAGTCATTCATCTTCACATCTATAGTGGTGGTGGCGAGCGTAGGGTCATCCGAGTCTATCTCTAGACTAATGCCTGTCTCTATGTCGTCATATGTCAGCTTGGCCTTGTCGTAGTCATCCTTGCACCCGACAAAAAACATCCCGCATACTAGGACCAATGATAACATTAATATTGAGCAAATTTTCTTCATACGTTCACCTTACACTTATTTTGCACATTCGTGACATAAAATATTTATATTAATAATATATATTATTATAAAACAATATTGAGAAAAAATCAAACATCTAAGATATGTCTTTTCTACAAAAAATCACAAAAATATTTATAAAAAATTCACAAAAATATTCGGGAGTAAATAATGGAAAATAAAGAAAATAAATTCGAGCAAAGACTGTGCCTAGTGGATAGGTCGTCTCTGTCCATACTGGGCGTGCAAAAAGTCATCAGCGCCAAACCTGACCTCGTGCAAGCCTTATTGCTCGACAGCGGAGTGATGATATCTGGCACTGATCTCCAAGTCAGCAAACTCGACCTAGACGCCAAACTACTGGAATTATCGGGCAAAATAGACAGCATTCGCTACACTGTCGGCAAACGCGACAATTTCTTCAAAAGGATATTCAAATGATATTCTCCACAGTGGCGCAGACCAAGATATTCTTTTGTTTGCTGTATGGCGGGATGATATATTACGCCATATATTTTATTTTTTCGGTATTTTTCGTCACAAAAAATAAAAATAAATTGACAAAAAATATTTATTTAATATTTAATTCATTATTTTTTGGATTAATTTTTATTATTTTTATCAATATTTTCAATTTTGGTCGATTTCACATTTTCTTGCTAGGAGCATACACACTCGGATATGTCTGGTGTCGGATAACTTTTAGAAAACTACTTGATTTTTTGTCCAATAGGTGGTACAATCTTTATTGTCAGACAAAGACACGATATATTTACCAAAAGGCAATAAGGAATGGATCAATTAAAGATAACTAAGAATATGTTTCTCACACTGATTATAGCGGGCGTTGTGTTGCTGGCGCTGTTCGTCGGTGTGATTTTTCAGATCATTAGGATCAAGGAATTGCAACGTCAAAACAAGCAATTACAGCAACGTGTCGAACAGCTCGAGGGCGAGACCTACACTGCCAGCCCACAGTTCGACGGCTACGATATCATACTAAACTAAGGAGGAATATATGATCATCACTATCACAGGTATGCCATGCAGTGGCAAATCATCTATCGCCAAGTATCTGGCTGAGCATTATGGCTTCGACATCATCAATGCGGGGCAACTTTTCCGTCAGGAGGCAGAGGCTCGCGGTATGACATTGTACGAATTGACCGAGATATGCAATACTGACGACTCTGTGGACAGAGCACTGGATGGCAAGATAGCCGATCTCGGCAGACAGCGCGACGGCACTCGCACTATTTTCGACAGCCGTATGGCATGGCATTTCGTGCCTAATAGTTTCAAGGTCTTTGTGTCACTTGACCCGGACGAGATGGCTAGACGCCTGTACCTCAGCGACCGCAGTGTAGCAGAGAAAGGTGAGACCCCAGAGCAGGCGCGCGACGGACTGCTCCGCAGGTGGCAGAGCGAGAATTATAGGTACAAGACTTTGTACGGCGTGTGCAATAGCGAGCCAGAGCACTTTGATTTCGTAGTGAGCAGTAGGGACAAGACTGTCGCCGAAGTGGCAGAAGAAATATACCAAAAATATCTAGAATACGCAGGTGAATAATGGCAGATTTAGTATCAGATTTGACACAATGGGTGCGCGGACTGTATGCGCAAAATCCATGGGCAAAAGGCGCAGTCATCGGTATGAGTGGCGGACGTGACTGCTTGGCAGCAGCGAAGATTTGTTGCAACGCACTCGGCAAAGACAGAGTATACGGCGTCATCATCCCGAATGGCGAGATGTCAGAGATATTGGACGCTATTTATCAGTGCAAATATCTCGGCATACGCTACACAGTCATCAATATGCAGTTGCCGTTTAGTAGCCTGACCAGCGAGATAGGCAACGGTCTATCCACCATGAAGTGTGACCTGTCGCGAAAGTCACTCGTCCACCTAGAGCCACGTCTGCGTATGAGCATATTGTACGCCGTCGCAGGCAGTACGGATAGCATGGTGGTCAATACCACTAGCCTGACCAAAGCCATTATGGGCTCGGCGACCAAATGGGGCGACAATGTCGGCGACTTCGCTCCACTCATCAATGTCACAAAGACAGAAATCATCAAAATGCTCGATAGTTTTATGCTACCAGACTTTTTGGTGAATAATACCGAGCGCTACGACCTCGAAGAAAACACTGACGAGTTCGACCTAGAGTATAGATACGAAGAGATAGACTACTTCATCCGCTATGGCGACGCTGAGGACAAAGACCTCTCCGCCCGCGTGCGCGCATACTTCGACCGCAATAAACACAAACGCATCGGCACCATAGCCTACGACCCCGACCTGCCAGTCTATCTGAAATAATTTATTTTAGATAATACCTGAAAATAAATAAAAATAATTAAAAATAATTAAAAAAATAAATAAATTATCACAAAATAAAAAATATAAAAATAATTCAAATAAATAAATTATCAAATAATAAATAAATTATCACAAATTGTAATATTTTATTAATAAAACTATTACAAAATAAATGTTAATGACAAAAAAATCGGCTATTTATCGCAAATACCGATTTTTTTTATTATTATTTTATTCAGATTATTTAATATTTTATCAAATTATTTTTCGCTAGATTATTTTAGTTTATTATTTTAGTTTGTTATTCTAATTTATTTAGACAGTAGCCCTCTGTGCCTTCACATCGCTGGGGATATAATCTCTCAATTCCACATAGTCACTAGCGTAGTCATAAGTATCACTACCGAAATTATCCTTTATGGAGCAAGCGTCTCTATCCTGTAGCACTAGTTTGGCAGTCTCTATCATTCTGCTAGCCACTATATACATACCGAGTGTGACACCCAGTTCGTCTTGTAGATATCTCGCTTCAGGATTTTGCCATGCCAGCCTAGCCATATCTTCCTGACCACGCCTAGCGCAAAACATACCCAGCGACAATTTGTCATCATATGTCTGTAGCAAACTAGCCACAGGGTGTGCCAGCACACGAGCGACTATTCTCTTCAGCCCGTTCCAGCACGCCACCATGCCCAATGTCTCCCCTGTATCAAACTGGTATGTCATCAATTCTGGATACATATCAAAATAATGCAATACCATATCACATATCTCGTCTGCCTTCTCCAAAAATTTAGGCTGGCGATAGTATTCTTCCATTTTGTCCATTTCGTCTGCTAAATATTCTGCCAATTTAGCGATATCCACTGTCATATGTCTCTCCTATTCGGATTTATTATACCACAAAATCCGCCAGTGTCAAGTACTTACTGCCATTTATTTGGCATTTTTTAGATAAGTCCTAGCCACCAGCACAGTCATATCGTCTTTGGCGCTATTGGCATTTCGGCGAGTGGCTTCGTCCACTATGAGTTGGGCGAGAGTTTGCGGATTTATGGCTTGGGTGCCGTTGACAAAATCTATGAAATTATCTATGTTTTCAAAACTATCTGTGATGCCGTCAGTCGCCATTATGATGATGTCTTGGGTAGAGATGACAGATTTGTGCACAGTAGGCGCGACAGACTCCAGTATGCCTATAGGCAACGCCCCGCCCGATATCTTCTCTATGCTGTCCGCGTGCTTGATGATGCCATAAGGCGCGCCCAGTTTGATAAAGTCCGCTATCTCGTTTTCTAGGTCGATGACACATATATCTAGCGCAGAATACGACTCCTGCTCATTGATGGCTAGCAGTTTGTTCACACTGTCCAGTATAAGTTCGTTGTCGAAGCCTGCTTTGTAGAAATTCTCTATCAGTCCGAGCGTCAAAGCGCTCATATTTTCTGCTTTTTGCCCGCTACCCATACCATCACATAACGCGAGCAGAAATTTATTGTTCCCTAGCCTCAGCAGACTGTGGCAATCTCCGCTCACATCAGACGAAGCCTTGGTCTTGGACGCCATGCCGAACACAATGTCGTACTTGTTGGCTTTGGTGAGTTGCACTGACATAAAGTCCATATTGTCTGTCGGAGTGATGTTTTCCACACGCATACCGCACTTGCACACTTCGCTCACCACGCGCGGTATGACAGGACTGTAACTATTCTCCCCCTTCACCACCAAAATAGCGTCAATAGTGTCGTATTTTTCTTTGTAAAGCACCACTTCGCTACACACTATATTCTCGGAGAGCAGTTTGTTCATTATCTTGCTCTCCATGTCTGTGTCATAAGTGATATTCTTGTCCACTTCGTCCCCTATGTCGAGTAGTAGTTTTGATACTGCGCCCATTTGCTCCGCCAGCAAAGTCTTGACGTTGTTCACATTGTTCACCATGCCACTGTATTGACTGTATTGCGACACTATTTGGTTGACCTTGCTGACTAGATTGGTCACTTTGTTGCACCTGCTGGTCAGCGCCGACGGCAAGTCTAGCAGAGTGATTTTTCCTTTTTTCAGCGCTATCTCTATCAGACTGTTTATGCAGTTCGTCCCGCCCTCGAAACTGCGCAAACACTTGTTCTTGTCCATACAGTCGCCACACATATTCTGCACTATCTCATTGGTCAGCATAGCCACCACTTGGCTCTTGGTTAGCGCGGACTTGCACATAGCCAGATGTATCTGCTTCATCTCGTCGAATATCTCGCTCAAATAATGCATACGCCTGTGTATGTTCTTTCGCGTGATGTTGATGACATTGCGCATAGATATCTCATTCTCTGTGATATAAAACCTATCCGACACAGTGTATATCCAGTGCGACGGCAAGGTCAAAAATAACACACACGCCACACACGACGACAGCGCTGTCAGACAGGTCGCCAGTTCAAACGACCCGAAATACAACCCCATAGCCAAATCTGCCAGCACCACAGCAACGCACGACTTCACTCTGTTCGGCATGGCGAACATCCCCGCACACAAAGTCAGTAGACTTAGGTTGGCCAGCGCATACATTTGCCCCGACTGTAGCGCTATGCCCAGCCCGAACGCCAGCGCCACCTTGATAGCGAGCGTTTGCTTGCCTATAGAGAGCAAAAACAGCACGCAAAACACCGCCACTATCTTCACCAACTCTATCTGATACGCCACGATAGGCGACAGCCCCATAGCGATGACCACCGCTATCATGAAGGCACATATACTCTCGTCGAGAGTGAATTTGTAATACATCCCGCGTATGAATAACACTTGCAATACATTGATGCACGCGTACAAAAATATCAGACCGAACAGCACATATATCACCGCATTGGTGTACTGCGCGCTTGATATTTGGTCATATATGTACACTGCTTGGCTGAGCAAGGCGTACACCCCCACCAGCCACACATTCATCGGCTTGCGCACTATCTTGTGTAGGCAATAAAACATCAATAGCACCCCCACAGTGCACCCAGCCATTATCACGTAGTCAAATGTCGGATTGACCGCCAGTACGCTCGCCATATAGCACACTGCCAGCACCAGCACATTTTGATTGCACCACATCAGCGCGAATAGCATGGCAAAAGCGAACGGACTGATAGCCCCGTCCAGCGTCGCATTCGCCAGCACTAGTAGTAGCAAAAATATGCATATGTATTTCGCTACACTCTTGGCAGTATTTTTCCCAGTAGGAGTATTGATATCTTTTCTCATTGTTTTCACCTGCTCCTAGCATAAATCATCTCACGCGTGCTATGATATGAAAAAAAACACTAAAATCTCATTTTTTAGTGTTTTTTTGTACATTTTGATGATATTTTGTAGTAAATCTATTTCAGCGATATTTTCTGATACACCCCACTAGTAAATAAAGTGTTTAGATAGTTGTATTTCTGTATCAGCTTCATACTAGAGTCTTTGAACGCCTCCTTGTACTCAGCCAAGTACGCCTCGTCAGTCATATTGCTGTCTATGGCGTAATATTTCTCCCAGTCAAAAGTGCACATATACCTGCTGTACATTCCGCCTGTGTGCGAGAAGAATGTAGGTACTTCGACCTCTTCGCCACCTATGGTGTAAGTCTGCAATGTATCGAACAATGAATTGCCTGCGTACAGATTTTTGTTGTAATCATATCCATACAAATCTAGTATAGTAGGTGCTATGTCAGTAGCAGTGCAAAATCTCTCCACATTGTCCACTGTCTTGCCAGTCTTGATCATCAGTGGCACTCTGTTTAGTTCGTAGTCAGAATAATCACTAGGGTCTACGTCCTTCACATCATAAGTCACATTGTGGTAATACATATTGTGGTCGCCGTATAGCACTATGTCTGTGGTGTCATATATGCCCAGCGCTTTCAGACGGTCAAATACTCCCTTCAGCGCCACATCTAGCCCATGCACAGATGCCACGTAATTCGCTGTCCTATTGAGTTGCGTATTAGACATATGAGTGTGATTAGCCAAAAAATCTGCCCAATAATCACTCTCTAGTACAGTGTCCTTGTACGCCACTCTGTCTTCCACATTGTCGTTGTCGTCGAGCGGACCATGCGTATTCACAGTGGTGAAGAATGTGAAGAACGGCTGGTCTTGCTCTGGCACCATTAGTTCGAGATGCTCGTCCACAAAGGTCTTCTCGTACTTCCACTCACCGAAACTAAATACATTGGTCATCTGACTGTAGTCTTCGTCGTTGAAATAACACGCGTCGAAGCCTATCTGCGGATATGTCACCGCCCTGTTATAGAAACTACTCAGATATGGGTGGAAATACGCTGTACTGTAGCCGTCACGCTTGAATATCTGTGGCAACGTGAAGCCGAAATTGTCATAATCCTCAGCACTGCCAGCCACTTGCTTCAATATCTTGCCTGTAGGGAAACTGCCCATCAGCGCCAAGCCCTCTGCTATGTTGGTCTTGTTCTTTGAGAAGAAATTATCTGCCACCACGCTCTCTTGCATCAGCGCCCAAATATTAGGCGTCAATTCCTCACTGAGCGCAAACCACTCGAGCGACTCTACCATTATGACGATGAGATTGTTGCCAGCATCAGTACCGTCAGCAGTCTTGACTTCGCCATTGTCTATGTACTCCACCGCCGCATTGATGAGTTCTTTGTTCTTGCCCTCAGACAGTACTATATTGATGTTATTGACATAATACCCAAAAGTACCCAGCCTAGACAAACCTTTAGCCTTTAGTGTATTGGTATCTAGCAATATCCTGTCACTAGCGACATAGTCTGTAGTCGCCATATCTGACTGAGACAATATGCTCTGTTTCTGCAGAGTAAATGTACTCACGCCTACCACTTGGCAGATGAAAAGTATCATCACCAGCATGAGTGAGAAATGCTTCTTGACTGGCACAGCGTACTGCTTCTGCCTTTTGTACACCACGCGCCCTATGAGCACAGTGACCACGAATACAGCCAAGCACACCATGATCATAGTGAATGACAAGAAGTCTGTCACTATGGCCTTGGCAGCCTCGACCGCGAGGTTAAACATCTCTATCGAGAATACATCGCCGTATAGGCTGTATAGCGAATAATTCATATAGCACAGCAATATCTGCACGAATAACAGTGCTTCAGATACTATGTATTGCGCCAGCACGTGCGGTAAGATGAATATCACTCCCCCTATGCACAGTATGACCGCTAAATCTAACAAAAAATACTTCGGCAATATCCCAAACCCTAGTGTCACGAATGTAAATATCTCCACTAGTATGGCCATTACTACATAAAATGTAAAAAATCCTGTCTTTTTCTCAAAAGCATTAAACATAATTCACCTTCAAACACTAGTATTATATACCCGTATTGCATTTTTGTCAATTTTTTATTTCAAAAACTTGAAAACTATCAAAAATCGTGCTATATTCAATATATGTGTTTTAGATTTAGGCGAAAATCCAAAGTGCTGACCATCCCCAGCGAAGTGCTAAATAGCCAGCCTTTGGTGTATTGCGAATTTTATAAGAAGAAAAAACTAGGTCAGACGCTATCTGTGCCGTCAGGCTACAGCGCGCACGTGTACTACAGACGGTACAAGTACGCCTTCGCCAGCGGTGATGTGGCGCTGACTAGACAGACCATACCCAATATTGTGAGTAGATTTGACACTAAGTCCCAGCCTGCCGAGAAGGTCAATTTTGACCTGTACTTTGTTAGCACCGCACCGCGGACTATGCACTTTGCTTTCAATATCAAACGCTACACATTCGCGGACAAGACATCCGGCTATCTGAAAATCAGTGGCAAAGTGGACTACCAAGTGACTGATGAGACAGACTTTATGAGTTTCATTAGGTACAAATACTCCAAGCCATCTAGCGAACAGTTGACGTCTGATATCGAATACTTATTCACTGACGACATACGTTCCGCTATTAGCAAAAAGGGTATGCCACTAGACAATGTCGGGCAATATCTCGATACACTAAAAACTAAATTTATGCGCGGTTATCACGACATAGGTATCAGCATACTGGCTGTAGACATATCTGCAGACACCAGTACTGGGCAAGTGTCGCCATCGTCATTCTTTAGCGAAGTGCCTAATACCACTCGCGTGTCGGCGTTCGGCGGAGATAGCGAGACCGACAGCCAGAGATACACACCCGCACCGCCTGTCGCACACAATGTAGACACTGGTGGGGATATCCCTGTCATCACTGCACATACTGATACTGAGCCGGCAGAGCGCGCACGTTACTGCCCGCTGTGCGAGACCAAAGTGGTGGACGGCAGTAGATATTGCGTCCACTGTGGATACAAATTTTATTAAAAGGAGACTACTATGACATTCGACGAAAATAGCACATTGCAAGACGTCATCGCGAATCACCCAAATGCAGAAGAGATACTTTCGGGCTTTGGCCTGCACTGCTTCTCGTGCCCATTCGCTCTGCAAGAGTCACTCCAGCAAGCGAGCGCTCTGCATGGCGTAGACTTAGACCTAATGCTAGCCAAACTAAACGAAAAAGTGTAATATACCAGCCAAACTAAATAAAATAGTATTATACCCTAGCACTACGCTGGACTAACTAGACGAAAAAGTGTAATATGCTAGAAAAGTGTAATATCCCAGCACTATGCTAGCCAGATTAAATCATTAAGTGTTTAACATTACGCTAGCCAAACTAGTCAAAAAGTGTAATTGGCTCACTACATACTTATACAAAACATATTATTTGCTCATTACATAATACAAAGCATATTATTTGCTCATTACATAATACAAAGCATATTATTTGCTCATTACATAATACAAAGTGTAATATTTGCACATTAATGCTTGTACAAAAAATATCCCCAGATGTCTGGGGATATTTTGTTATTCATCTTTCTTGTCCTGCATTTTGAGTTGTTCTTGGACTTTCATTAGATTTTGCCTGCTCTCTTCGAGAGTTTTGTTTAGATCATTTAGCTTGTCGTCGATAGTGTCCTCTTTTCTAGGTCTACCGCGTCCACGTTTCTCGCCTGCTGGCTCTGCTGAGTCTAGAGCAGTCTCAGTTTTTTTAGGTCTACCACGCCCGCGCTTTTCTGTAGCAGGTTCGTCTGTAGTCTCTTTCTTTGGTCTGCCAGGACCCTTCTTTGGCTCAGCGTCAGTGGTCTCTTCTTTCGTTTCCTCTTTTCTAGGACGGCCACGACCGCGTTTCTCACCTGCTGGCTCTGTTGAGTCTAGGTCAGTCTCAGTTTTTTTAGGTCTGCCACGTCCGCGCTTTTCTGTCGCTGGTTCATCTGTGGTCTCTTTCTTTGGTCTACCAGGACTCTTCTTTGGTTCAGCGTCTGCAGGCTCGTCCTTAGTTTCTTCTTTTCTAGGGCGACCACGACCACGCTTCTCTGTAGCAGGTGCCTCTTCGACTACTTTTCTAGGTCTGCCGGGATGTTTCTTTGGTTCTTCGGCTGGTTTTTCGGCAATTTCCGCCGTCTCTTCGATAGGTTCTACTTCTTCAGGTAATTCTATCAAAATACCTTCGTCCGCTGGCTCACCATCAGTCGGCTCTTCGTCTGCAGGTTCTTCTGCTGGCTCTGCCACTGGTTCAGGCTCTGCTATCTCTTCAGGTTGTGCCACTACGTTTTCGGCTGGCATTTCCCAGAAAGGCTTGATTTCTTCTTCGACTGGCTCTTCTGCCACTACGATAGGCTCTTCCACCACTGGCTCTACGATAGGCTCAGTCTCTTCTACTACTGGCTCAGGTACTGTCTCCACCACTGGTTCTGCCACCGGCTCAGCGATGTATTCAGGCTCTGGCGCTACTACTGGCTCTGCCACTGCAGATGCGATAGTCTGTGCATTAGCCAATAGACTGTCTATGTATTTGTTCTTTTCTATTATTACATTCTCGAGCAAATTCTTTTGTTCAGTCAGTTGAGCGATGACTTGCGCTTGCCCGCCGTTGCCTTCTAGTTCGGCGAGAGCCTCATTTTTGGCTTTTAGTTCGGACTGCAATTTCTGCATTTCGCCAGCAGTCTCGTTCTTCTCTTTATTGAAGATGCCTTCCACCTTGTCATAGATTTTTCTGGTATAAGTCTCGAATTCGCCCACCATAGCGTTCTCTAGACTAGTCCTGAATTTATCTATCTCTTGGTTTTTCTTATCTATCTCAGCCTGCAATGCTGCTAGGTCTTTCTTTCTCGTCGCGGTGACTGTGTCGAAATCTTTCTCTAGTGTGAGCTGTCTACTCAATTCATCTTGTTGCTGTTTCTTGATATAGTTTGCTTCGATATTAGATGCTGCTTGTTCGAGCTGAGATTTCAGTCTCTCGATGTTCTCTTTGCTAGCCTGCAGTTTGCGCTGGTAATCTTTGTTCTTCTCTTTGTAATTATTCTCAATATTATTTATTTCGCTATTTATCTGGTCGATTTCTTGATTTAATCTATTCCTATTAGACAGATATATCTCAGCCTCGCGCACAGACCTATCCAGCACTAGCGAGCTGTCCAGTCCTGTCCTGTCGAAATTGTATCTGTCGTGCTCGATCTGCCTCTGTCTCGCTCTCTCCATTTCTGTCTGTTCTACGATAGAGCGTTTCTCCAGATATTCGAACAAAATAGGTATGCCTTGCTTGATTTCTTTGGTAGTGAATAGTACTTCGTAGTCCACATACTCAGGCAGAGTGCTGGTCGCCTTGTCTATGGCGATCTCGAAATACTGATAATTCTGGAACAAATCTGCTGTGATAGCATTTAGTCTCGCGTTAAAGAATAACGTGAATATCCAGTTTACCCCCATTACGATGAACGGCAATACGAATACTTGGCTAAATACCTCACTTGCATTCGCAGTCATCAAAGTATTCGCCGTAATGATTAGCGACAAAAATGCCAATATGTATGATACGATATTAAATACTTTTATCTGCTGTTTGTACGTGCTGGTACGCATAGGATTTTCCACCACATGCTGAAATGACATATAGTAGCTAGCGTTGTGCTCGCGGTAAAGCATGAATTGTTGCCACTGTTTCCTCAATACATGTGGTACTTTCTTCATTTTCTTATTAAACTCCACCAGATTGGTCTCGTCTATCTGCGGATGATTAGACATATAAGATATCAGCTTGTCGAGGGCTTTGATCAGCCTAGCCTCGTACGAGCATCTACATCTGATGAATGTGACGATGAGTAACAATAACATCATGCCAAATACAATCAAACACATTATCTCTATGTTGACTAGATTTGCTACTGTGTCAAAAAATTTTGCAATAGAATCAAATATTTTCATAATTTTTCTCCAATAATCATTTTTAGTATAACACATAAAATAATAATTTACTAATATTTTTTGACATTTTTTGAATATTTTTTATTATTTTTTTATTATTTTTTCTCATGCATTTATTCCGCAGACTATAAATATGAAAAAATATAATATAAATTATTAAAATAATTTGATTAATAGAGAAATATATTATATAATATTATCAAAAAATGAGGTGCATTATGTATTTAGAATATTATTTAATGGGCATAATATTACTCCCCGGGCTGATATTCGCCACTATCGCGCAGATAAGAGTGCAGTCTACTTTCAATCATTACAAGCACGAATTAGCTAAATGCGAAAAGACTGCTACCGAAGTGGCACGCCAGATATTGGACGCCAGCGGGCTGAACGATGTCCGCATTACCAGCACTTCGGGCGAATTGACTGACTATTATGATCCGAAGACTAAGACTATCGCACTCTCGGACAGCACTCGCGATAGCACATCTGTCGCTGCCATAGGCGTCGCTACGCACGAGGTGGGCCACGCCCTGCAGTACAGAGATGGGTATTTCCCTGTCAAACTGCGCTCTTTCATCATACCTATGGTCAATATCTCCAGTAGATTGCTGTGGCCATTGGTGGCTGTGGGACTAGTGATGAATCTCGCCCTTATCCCAGATAGCATTATCGGCTTGATATTCGCCTACTCAGGGATTGGCTTTTTCGCACTGTCGGCGCTACTCAGCCTGATCACACTGCCTGTCGAGTACAATGCCTCATCCAGAGCGTACCAAGCACTACGCTCCACTGGCATACTCACACCCGAAGAGGCAGACGGCGCGAAGAAAGTACTAAACTCCGCCGCCCTTACTTACGTGGCTAGCCTAGTGGTGTCTATGCTGGACTTGCTGAGATTTATACTGTTTATCGTGCGAGTGAATAACGACAAATAATAAATAAAATAGGTGAGAATTATGAGAAAATTAAATATCAATCAAATGGATACCGTCAAGAGAGAAGTACGCTTCGAAGTGTTTGACAAAAATACTAAGAAAAAAGCACTCGAAGTGCTGGAGTTTTTCAACAAATACATCATTACCTTCACCCGCACAGTGAAGCGCACAGATTATTACTACGACACCCCTGAGGGCGAGCTGGAGAAGTCCGGCATCTGCTTGCACAAATATCTCGACGGCAGGTCCGCGCACTTGGTGATGAATTCTGAGCAGAAAAACGAGCATGGCAAATTCCTGTCGCAGATATCGAAGAAAAAGTGCGATATAGAGATAAACTCCAAAGACAGCCCTATCAAGCATCCAGAATTCTTGCGCGATAGCCTGCGTGACTTGCTGAATACCACATTCGAGTTTGACACCGACTTCTTCTTCAAAGACTTGCACGTGTACTACACCATCAATACCTTCAGCAGTGAGTACAAGATTATCGGTGGCACAGGACTAAAAGTCCGCTTCATCTTCGACGATGACGAGTATTACAACGCTAAGACCCGTCGCAAAAATGTCGGATATTTCCTGACAGCACAATTGCTGTCCAGCGAGTCCACCGCCGAAGATTTCGACGATTTGATCAATAAATTGACGAAATTCTGCAAAGAACTCGAACGCACCGAAAACTCTAAAATCATCTATGTCAAAAAACTCACCAAAGAACTCCCAAAATTCGACAAAACAGCCCTAAAAGAACGCCTAAAAGACGACAAGTCTAGATAAATATAATCCAATAAATACTAAAAACTCTATATTCATTCACAATATAGAGTTTTTTTATTTTTCATATACATTTTATATGTTTCACTTGGCGCCTGCTCGGCTTTTTGCTGTCCGTCCATATATATGACCTATTCGTATAGCATGATTTTTAATGTTCCGCATATATTGCTTTCGCCCACCGCTTCGTCTATCACTACCATTATGTAGCCTATCAGGTCATCTATGTCTCTCAATGTCTTACTCTTGGCGATTACCTGCCCACATTCACTGTTGTTTGATGTTTCTTCTCTATTCATTGTATTATTCTCCTTTTAATCATTCTTCTATGCCGATATTAGCATACGTGCCGTCAGCCAAACATACTACTAGACGACCGTTGCTTTTTTCTACTGCATTCGATATCTCGTCTCCGAAATATTGGTACAAGATATCTATAATCCAACCATTCATTCCCATCCTCCTCATTTTTATTATTCTTAATTAAGACACTCATATTTTATCCTATCAACTATCTGTAATTCAAGTTTTTTCGAGCAATATTTGAGACAATATACAGAGAAATGAGAGTTGTTTTGTAGAAAAATGTCGAACTCATTCGTAAGGGCTATGAATAAATTTCAAGAACGATTACAAGAACTATTGACAGACAATGAACTTAGTAGATTGCAGTTATCTAAAAATATTGGGATATCTTTTGAGACATTGAATGGCTATTTCAATAAAGATTTTTATCCCGAATTATCTGTCGCTATTAAAATATCTGATTACTTTGGGTGTTCTTTGCAGTATCTCATGGGACTAACGGACGAATACCATATCTGTGATGATAATTATTTATCTTTTGCTGAGACGATGAAGAAATTGCTCCGAGATAACGGTATATCCATAGAACGACTGATGAAAACATTAAATATGAGTGAAGCCAATTTTTATAGATGGCAATCAGGCAAAACAAAACCATCAATGAGTTCGTTAATAATGTTAGCCGAATATTTTGATGTGTCTATAGACTACCTGATAGGACGGAATATTTAGTTATATTTTGTCTACTTTTGTCATAAAAGTAAGATTATCGCGATATGGAGATATTTAGAGAAAATTTGAAAGATATGATAGATGACACCAGTCTATCGCTAAGGCAATTATCGAGAGTCAGTGGCGTATCCGCAATGCATTATAGTAGATATCTAAAAGGTGGCATTCCCACTATAGATATAGTATTAAAGATAGCCCAGTTTTTTGAATGTAGTGTCGATTATTTGTTTGGCTTGACTGATATCAAAAACGACAACTCATACCAGACATATCGATATGATATCAATCAATTCTTGCCGAGATATTTGAGTTTATTACAAGAACATCATATGTCTCACTATCAGTTTTCGCAGAGCCAAGCATTCAATGAGAGTATACTACGCCACTGGCAAGCAGGACGAAAGCCAAGATTAGATATCCTGTATACCATAGCAAAATATTTTGATGTATCTATAGACTACTTGATAGGTAGATACTAAAAACGCTATACCCCCCTACAAAAGTATAGCGTTTTTTTATACATATTATTTGTCTGACGTGTGTCAATACTACCCGTTGCGCATATTTTTGACGAAAGCGATGTTCTCTGCCTTGGTCGGGTCCATACCCATTAGTCTCGCCAATTCCCCATACAGCCTATCGCCAGTCAGTCGCTCTATGCGAGTGAAAGTACTGCCGTCGGAGATGCACTTGCTCACCATATAGTTGTCATCCGCCAGCATAGATATTTGTGGCAAATGCGACACTGCTATTACTTGCTTGTCCGCGCTGAGGTCTTTTAGACTCTCAGCCACAGTCTGCGCCACAGCACCGCTCAGTCCGGCGTCTATCTCGTCGAATATCATAGTGTGTATGTCGTCCACAGTGTTCACCACTTGCTTGTATGCCAGCATAAATCTGCTCATCTCACCGCCAGATATGACTTTGGCGAGTGGTTTTTTGTCGAAGCCGATATTGGCACTAAACATAAACTCCACATCATCGCACCCCACGCGAGTGTACCGCTCGCCCTTGCTCGAAAAGTCCACACTAAACACAGCATTCTTCATGCCCAGCGTCGCCAGCCTGTCGCACACCGCGCGTCCCATACTGGTCGCGTATCTGCGCCTAATCTCTGTCATCTCGCCCTGCACTGCGTCTACCTTATTCAACAAGGCGTCTCTCTGCGCAGTCAGCTGGGCATATCTCTCCCCACTATTGACCAAGTCATCTAGTTTGCGCCTAGTATCCACTAGATACGCGCTCATCTGCTCATATCCACCGCCGTATTTGCGGAACAAATCTTTTATATAGTCCAATCTCTCGTCTATGCGCTCAAATTCGTTCTCGTCGAAACTGCTACTGCGCACTATATCCGCCACATTGTCCGCTATGTCGCGCGCCTCCAGATACACAGACTGCAGTCTGTCAGCCAACGCCCTGTACTGCTCACCGTAATCCGCTATCCCTGACATCAGTTTGGCACTATTGGATAGTCCTTCGCTCACCCCTGCGCCGAAGCCACTGCCGTTCATCTCGCCCAGCACTGACTGCATATTGGTCATCAGCTTCTCGTAGTTCGCCATTTCCTTTTTCTTAGCTTGCAGGCTCTCATACTCGCCAGACTGCACGCCAGCGCTCTCTATCTCGCCCACTTGGTAAGTGTATAGGTCTATCAGATTTTGCTTTTGTTCACTACTACCGCCGAGCGCCAAAATATCCGCATCTATGCGCTCTATCTCGTCTATGTACGCGCCTAGTACTACCTTGGGCTGGTCTAGTTCGCCTTGGCAAAAAGCATCCAATATCTCCAGCTGATACTCGCGCTTCAATATCGACTGCTGTTCGTTCTGACCTTGGATGTCCACCAGCATACCAGCCACTTTCTTCAATATCTGCGTAGACACCACGTCGCCATTGATGCGACACACATTCTTGCCGTTGATGTCGTACTCTCTGTCGAGCAGATAATCATCACTGCCCTCTATGCCCAAATGCTCTATCTTTGACTGAATGCGCGCAGGTACATCGGCGAACGTAGCGCTCACTCTCATACTGGTGCAATTTTGCCTGATCAGAGTCCTGTCCGCGCGGTCACCGAAAACAAAGCCTAACGAATCCAGCATTATGGACTTGCCCGCACCAGTCTCGCCACTGATGACGTTTAGCCCTGCGCCGAAATCTATCGTTAGGTTGTCTATCAAAGCCACATTCTTTATCGTCAGATTAGATAACATATCAGCCCTATTTTTCGCCCAAAAGCGACATTTCTCGATATTTTTTTATTTTATGTCCCCAAAATACTATTTTTTGGACATTTTTTTACATTCTTGCCCAAAAATCACTATTTTTAGACATTTTATTTGCCATTTATTTAGAAATTAAGGCAAAATATTTCTATTTTGCCCTACTCATTATCTCTTGATCTTCTCTCTCACAGCGCTGTCCACCTCGTCAGCCATCTCAGGGTGGGACTGCAGATAAGCGATAGCATTTTCTCTGCCCTGACCTATCTTACTGCCTTGGTAACTAAACCACGAGCCACTCTTGTCTATGATTTCTTTCTCTATAGCCATGTCGAGCAAACATCCCAGTAGCGATATCCCCTCGCCATAGATAATGTCGAATTCCGCCTGCTTGAATGGTGGCGCCACTTTGTTCTTCACCACCTTGACGCGAGTGCGGTTGCCATACATATCTTGCCCGTTCTTTAGCGTGTCTATCTTTCTGACGTCTAGGCGCACACTGGCATAAAACTTCAATGCCTTGCCCCCCGGAGTAGTCTCAGGGTTGCCAAACATCACGCCCACCTTCTCTCTCAGCTGATTGATGAATATCACCAGAGTATTGCTCTTAGCAGTCACTGCTGTGAGTTTTCTGAGTGCTTGACTCATCAGTCGCGCCTGCAAGCCTATGAAACTGTCGCCCATTTCGCCGTCTATTTCGGCTTTTGGAGTCAATGCCGCCACAGAGTCGACCACGACTATGTCTACACCGCCACTGCGCACCAGTTGTTCGCATATCTCTAGCGCTTGCTCGCCTGTATCAGGCTGTGCCACGTATAGACTAGCGATGTCTACACCCAGTTTGCCAGCATACAGCGGGTCGAGCGCGTGCTCTGCGTCTATAAATGCCGCAGTACCACCGAGTTTTTGCGCCTCTGCCACTACGTGCAATGCCACAGTAGTCTTACCCGAAGACTCTGGTCCATATATCTCTACTATCCTGCCACGTGGCAAGCCACCAATGCCCAGCGCGCTGTCCAGCGACAGACAGCCAGTAGGTATGACGTCTATGTCCTGTAGTCCGTTCTCATCCATCTTCATTATAGAGCCTTTGCCGAATTGCTTCTCTATCTGAGCGATAGCCTGCTCCAATGCTTGTTTCTTGTCTGCCATATATACTCCTAATCCTTAAATACTTCTCTATTCTTCACTAGATAATTCACCCCACTCATCAGAGTGAATAGTGTAGCCAGCCCCAGCATGGCATACGATGCTATAGTGACCACCTTTAGCCACGTGTCGCCAAGGAATCCGTACTGCGCGCTCAATGCCACGAACATAAACATAGGCAGTGCTATATCAGTCACGAATGTCTTGATCTTGCCCCAAATGTCGGCAGCGACCACTTTGCCTTTTGTCACAGCCACCATGCGTAGCGCGGACACCATAAACTCTCTCGCTATGATGACAGTCGCGATGATGACCCCCCAAGGCTGAGCCACAGTGCCGTCACATATGATGAGGAACAATGTCGATGCCACTAGCAGTTTGTCCGCTATAGGGTCGAGGAATTTACCAAAATCAGTGACTAGATTTCTCTTTCGCGCTATCGACCCGTCCAAATGGTCAGTGTACGCAGCGATGATGAATAGTCCTATCGCGATAGCCTTGCCGTAAGGCACAAAATCTGCTAGATAAAAGAACATCACGAATGGTATCATTATTATCCTAGCCAGAGTGATTCTATTAGGTAAATTCATATATTTCTCCTTTGTTATACCTAATGATAACACATTTGCACGAAATATCAAAAGATTTTCAAAAAAAATTTTCATTTCGCGCGAAAAAATCCACACTGCCCGCCCGCACGAACAATGTGGATGTATATTACTCGCCGAATTTCTCGATGAATTCTTCCATAGTGATGAGTATTTGTCTAGGCTTGGTGCCTTCCGGCTGTGAGATAAATCCCATATCAGTCATAGTGTCCATTATCCTGCCCGCCCGCGAAAATCCTACATTGAACCTACGCTGTATCCAAGTAGTAGACGCTTGATTGGTCTGTATGAAGAATCTCAATACGTCCTTGAATATTGGGTCTAGATTGTCCACCTTGCCACCGCCGAACGAATTAGCCGTCTGTGGCGCAGTGATAGATTTCTCAGTCTCCGCGTCGAAGCAAGTAGAGTTGTGCTCTTTGATGTAGTCCACTATGCTAGCCACTTCTTCGCTAGACACGTACGCTCCCTGCACACGCTTCGGCTCTGGTGCGTCGAGTGGTTTGAATAGCATATCGCCCCTGCCCAGTAGTTTCTCCGCACCGCCTTGGTCAATGACAGTCTTGCTGTCGGTGAAGTTGGTCAGCGCGAACGTGATACGGCTAGGCAAGTTTGCCTTGATAGTGCCAGTGATGACATCCACACTAGGCCTCTGCGTAGCCAGCACGAGATGTATGCCCGCCGCCCTAGCCTTTTGCGCCAGACGCATTATCTTGTCCTCTATGTCTTTCTTGGCTTCCATCATCAGGTCCGCCAATTCATCCACAATGATGACGATGTATGGTATCTTCTTCAGTGGGTCAGCCTTGACAAACGGCAGATTGTTGTATTCGCGTATGTTTACCACGTGATTTTGAGTGAGGAGTTTGTACCTGCGCTCCATCTCTGCCACCGCCCAGTTTAGACTATTGATAGCCTGCTCTCGCGTAGTGATGATGTTTGGCGTGAGTAGGTGCGGTAAATTCTCGTATATAGAGAATTCCACCATTTTGGGGTCTATCAGTATCAGACGCAAATCTTGCGGACTGCTCTTGCCCACCATACTGATGATGAGCGTGTTCAGACACACAGACTTGCCCGAGCCTGTCGAGCCTGCCACGAGTAGGTGTGGCATTTTGTCCAGATTGCAAAATTGTATGTCGCCATTGATGTCTTTGCCCAGCACGAACGACATAGGATTGCCACGTTCTTGGTATTGCTTGCTGTCCATGAGCGAACGCAGACTGACAGCAGATATCTTGCTGTTAGGCACTTCTATACCTACAGCATTCTTGCCAGGTATAGGTGCTTCTATACGTATGGCACCGTTTGAAGCCAGCGCCAATGCGATGTCGTCACTGTACATCTGTATCTTCTTGACACTTATGCCTTGTGGCATAGACAGTTCGTACCTAGTGACCGCAGGCCCTATGGTGAAGTTGATTACCTTGGCTGGCACTTTGAAGTCCTCTAGCACTTTCTCCAGCTTCTCTATATTCTCTAGGCAATACTCTTCGTTCTCGCTGTCGTCGTTGTCCAGCTCGTGCAGTAATTCTACCGGTGGCTTCACATAAGGCTTGATGACAGTAGGCTTGGCGTCGCCTTGTATTACTTGTGGGGTGATGCTAGGCGGTGGCGCCATAGGTTTGAATTCCTTAGTGAACACCTTGTCAGTCTGCAGTTCTATCCCCTTGTCTATGCTGATAGTCTGATGCTCGCTCTTCTCAGTGGTGTCACCCAGTTTGGCTGTGCTCTGCGCTGATACGAAGATATTTAGGTCGTCAGTAGGGATGTCTTTTTTGAGATCTACTGGCTGGTCAGCAGGCTGTTCTGCTATGACGTCCTCTACCTCAGGCTGTATGTCTATATCTATATCCGCGCTGTCCAAATCTATGTCGTCCAAATCAGTCACTACAGTTTCAGGCTGTATCTCAGACTGCGTTTCAGGCTGTATCTCAGGCTCGCTCGGCTCGAATGGCACTTCGTCCACTTCGCCTTTGTACACTATGCCGTCGCTGTCGTTACTGTCATCCGCGATAGGCTTGGATGTCAGGGTGTCATTGCCGTTGTCCGCGATAGGCTTGGATGCTAAGGCGTCGTTTAGATTGATTGGTGTTTTGCCGTTTAGATTGGTAGGTGCCTTGTACGGCGTAGACTTGCGCTCAGACGGCATCACTATCTCTGGCGGAGTCAAAATGTACTCTTTCTTCGATATCGGCCTAGAGTCTGTCACCTTTTCATATATATTATTAATAGGCATATTGGTGCTGATTATCTCACTCTCACTGGTGACTATGCCTAGTTTGTGCTTGGCGATTTCTTTCTTGTCTTTCTCTATCTTGTGGTCGAGAGTGATAGGCACATCGACTGGCTTTTGGGCTTGCGATATCTGCCCGAAGTCAAATCTGCTAGGCACCTGCTCGCCGTTGTATTTCTTCACCACGATATAGTCGAGCAAAAGCGCCACGAATATAGCCAGCCCTATGCTGACGAATACATACGCCCCCACACGCGTCAATACTGACTGTATAGGGTACACCAGTATCCCCAGCACCACACCGCCGGCAGTCATTCCACTGCGGTATGACTTGGATATATATGCCGAGAAATTGTCTGTCGGATATTTCATAGTCAGCACGAGGTGAAATACTATCAGTACTAGAAACAAAATAACGCATAGATAAGTGACATATTTCTTGTCTACGACATACTTGTTGCCAGTCAGCCCTGCCACGCCGAGTATGACCCCCACCACGCATAGCGGATACATAAATAGCCCAAAACTCCCTAGCAAAAATGTCTTCATAAAATTACTCGGCAATACCAGCATCAGGAAAAACAGCGCACACAGACTAATCACTGCTATGCACACATATTTTTTGACATTGGCGACCGATATAGGCTTCTTTTCTTTAGGCTGCTTGGTCTTTTTAGGTTTTTTGTTATCTTTGACTGTAGACTTGTATATAGGCACGATATCATCTCCTGCCATAATTATACACGAAATCAAAATAATTTACAATAGATTTTTGATTTTTTATACAGATGCGAATATATTATCCGACACAGTGGTCGCCACCAGCCCGGCGTTTTGCACATAAGCGAGTATTTTGGGCAGAGCCTCCAGCGTCTTTTCGGTAGGATGCATGAGCACCAAATCTCCACCCTTGATGTTCTTTATGGCACGATTGTATATCACAGTGGCGTCCTTGTCACGCCAATCCACAGTGTCGCGCGTCCACATTATAGTCTTGTACCCCAGCCTGGACGCCACATCGACAGTGACGTCGCTGTACGCCCCAGACGGTGGCGCGAAAAGTCTCATCTCATAGTCGGCATTGGCTAGCACTAGCTTGTGCGTCAAGTCTATCTCTTTGATGTTCATATCCTCGCTGAGTTTGTCGTGATCTTTGTGGTGATAGCCATGATTACCCACCTCGTGCCCGCGCGCGATTATCTCTTTTAGCATGGCAGTGTTTTGACTCACCCACACACCCCCTACGAAAAAGGTAGTATGCACCCCATACTCGTCCAGTACATCTAGCATCCCGTCCAAATACTCCGTCCCCCAATAGACGTTTATCATGAATGTCACTTTGTCGCTACTGGTGTCGCCAGAGTATATCACATTCGGGTTGACGCGCGCCACACTGGCACTTTTGAGCGGAAAAGACACCACCGCCAGCCCCACCAGCATGACGAAAATGATGATATTAGATATCACTTGCGTTCTGCGTTTTCTCATAGCATATCTTATGCCCCACTCTCACCAAATATGTATTTTTTCGACACAGTCTCTACCTTTTTGACGGCTCATATCTTACTTTGAGCACAAAAAAAGACAGAAAAATCACTTTTTTCTGCCTTTTTTAGATATTTTTAGACTTTTTTTACAATTTTTCGATTAATTTTAGGTCAATTCTGCCTTTGTCGTCTATTTTGATGACTTCCACTTTGACAGTGTCGCCTATGTTGACTACGTCCTCTACTTTCTCTACTCTTTCTTTAGATAATTTCGAGATGTGTATCATGCCGTCCTTGTTAGGAGCGAGCTGTACGAACGCGCCAAACTGCATTATGCGCTCTACCTTGCCAGTGAAGACTTGCCCCACTTCCACATCGCCTACTATAGACAATATGATATCTTTTGCCTTTTGCGCCATAGCGGAATCATTAGTCGCGATATATACATTGCCGTCGTCTTCTATGCTGATCTTCACACCAGTCTCAGCGATAATCTGATTGATTACCTTACCGCCAGTACCTATCACTTCTCTGATCTTGTCAGGGTCGATAGCGAATGTGATGATCTTAGGTGCATATTTTGACAATTCATGCCTTGGTTCAGGGATGACAGCGAGCATTTTGTTCATTATCTCTAGCCTGCCCACTCTGGCTTGCTCTAGCGCAGTCTTCAGAATATTCCTGTCTATGCCATGTATCTTGATGTCCATCTGCATAGCAGTGATACCACGCTCAGTACCAGCCACCTTGAAGTCCATATCGCCCAAGAAATCTTCCAATCCTTGTATATCAGTCAATATAGCCACTTTGTCACTGTTTTTGTCTTTGATTAGACCCATAGCGATACCAGCCACAGGACTAGATATAGGCACACCGGCATCCATTAGCGCCAATGTACTACCGCACACGCTGGCCTGCGACGTAGAGCCGTTTGATGACAGCACTTCGCTCACTGTACGTATGCAGTAAGGGAATTCTTCCTCGCTAGGCAATACTGGCAATAGCGCCCTCTCAGCCAAAGCCCCATGCCCTATCTCACGACGGCCAGGTGACCTGAGCGGTTTCGCCTCAGCAGTCGAGTAAGGTGGCATATTGTAGTGATGCATGTATCTCTTGCTGTCTTCTTCGTCTAGACCTTCCAATTCTTGTGCTTCGTCCAGCATACCCAGAGTCAGAGTAGTCAGCACCTGAGTCTGCCCACGAGTGAATACACCACTGCCATGCACTCTAGGCAATTTGCCCACTTCGCACCAGATAGGACGTATCTCAGTCAACGCTCTGCCGTCAGGACGTATGCCCTTGTCCAATATCTTGGCACGTACTTTCTCTTTCTTCATATTATATAGCACTTGACCTACATATTTCTCTTGCTCAGGGAATATCTCAGCAAAATGCTCCAGTACCTCGGCATTCATCTCGTCTTCGGCTTTTTCTCTCTCTTGCCTATTGAAATGCTCTAGCACTGCGTCCACTTTGGCGTCAGCGTACTCGCGCACAGCCTCGTCTATCTCTGCTGGCACTACATCAATAGTGATGTTAGTGTTCTTTGGCACGCCTACGCTAGCCACGATCTCTTCTTGGAATGCTACTTGCTTCTTGATCTCTTCATGCGCGAACATGATAGCGTCTAGCATAGTGTCTTCGCTGATCTGCTTAGCCCCTGCCTCTACCATCAAGATAGCCTCTTTCGTACCGGCTACAGTCAGAGCCAATTCGCTCTTCTCGCTCTCAGCCACAGTAGGGTTGACGATGAACTTGCCGTCTATCAGACCTATCTCTACCGCGCCAGTAGGTCCCTCGAATGGTATGTCAGATATAGACAATGCTATCGAACTACCTAACATAGCCAGTGGCTCTGGAGCAATGTCTTGGTCCACTGATAGCGGAGTGGCTACTATGCTCACATCGTTGAAAAATCCTTTCGGAAACAACGGTCTCAGCGGTCTGTCTATCAGACGGCTAGTCAATATAGCCTTGTCTGCAGGCCTGCCTTCACGTTTTTTGTATCCACCGGGGATTTTGCCTATGGTGTATAGCTTCTCCTCATAGTCCACACCGAGTGGGAAAAAGTCAATATTAGGTCTAGGCTGTTTAGCCATAGTAGCGTTCACCATTACGATAGTGTCGCCACACTTCACCATACATGAGCCGTTGGCGAGCCCGCAATACTTGCCTACCTCGACCTCGACATCTCTGCCACCTATGACAGTTTTGAATATTTTGTGTTCCATTTTACTCTCCTTTCCGACAATTACACCCGTAATTGTACCACTTTACACAAAGTGGATTTCCCATTTTTTAACAAAACAGGGTGCATCATACACCCCGAATCATTATCTAATACCTAATTTTTCTTTGATAGCGCGGTATCTCTCGATGTCAGTCTTCTCGAGATATCTCAGCATGCTTCTGCGCTGTGCTACCATCTTCATCAAGCCTCTAGTGCTGTGCTTGTCCTGACGATTGCTCTTCAGATGCTCGGTCAAATTCTTGATGCGGGCAGTGAGTAGTGCGATCTGTACTTCTGGGCTACCAGTGTCGTTCTCGCCACGACCATGTTCAGCAATGATGGCTTTCTTATCTATGTTTGCCATAATTCACTCCTTTTATACATTGTCCACCTGCGACCAAGTCACCGTCAGAGTGTATCGGCTGGCTTCGTCGAGGTATGGTGAGATTATAGCACATCGCGACGCCGTTGTAAAGACTTTTTCACACATTTTATCATTTTCTGCACAAAAAAATCGGCTGACATGGTCATCAGCCGATTAATATTAGATTTCAGTCATTCTGATGTATTCACTCATTATCTCGTTTAGAGTCTTATTCCTGATAGTAGGCGACAAGTCTGAATACTGCTTGCCGTCTGGCAGGTCAAACTGCGTTATCTGGTATAGCGTGTCGAATGTCATAGTGTCAGGGTCTAGTAGTTCTGCTAGTTTGGCATTGATAGTAGATAGCGTTGCCCCCTTGTCGCGCAATAATTTCAGCAAGCCACTATTGCTAGCCGTCGTGCCGAAAATCTCAGGTATGGTGAGATTGTTTATCGCGTCACCTAGCTCGGCAAAGCTCTCATTTCTCAGCGCTTCCACTATGTCGCAGTCTTCGGGCAAGTCCACTCCCCACGTATCCAATAGATTGAGACTCACTTGGTCGAGCACCTTATCTAGATTGTCGTGTATCTGCGGTATAGGTATGTCGAGTAATGCAGTGATGTCCACACCGTAGATGTAGTTGTTCTCGTCCACCACGCGTATGCCAAAGTCCGCCTCTAGGTCATTCAGCGTCACACTCTCTATGTCGCTAGTGTAACTATCCAAGAATACTATCAGGTCAGGCAATTTCATTTTCTTGATACCGCTAGGGTCAGAGCCCAGTTCGACGCTGAAGTTAAACCACTTCTCCGCCTTGGCCAATGTCATATTCTGCACGACAGAATACCCCACCCCCACACAGGCACCTATCGCCAGCACTAGTCCGACCAAAAAGCCTACGATAAATACTACAAATGATTTCTTAGATTTTTTTACTTTAGTTTTTTCCATACATATATTGTACCCAAAATTTTGCATAATAGCAAATAATTTTTACAAACAAACAAAACAAATTCCTGCATTTAGGTTGTACAAATCTTTGTCAATGTACAATTCCGCACACCTGTTGATGAGATTTTGCCTAGCCTGCACGCCTATTTTGTTGCCGAAATAATAATCACATATCTTACGTTGCGCTTTTAGCATTTTTAATTGCTTTGTCAGTTCGGACTTTATCACACCACCCACGCCATGACTGCCGTACCCATGCAATACTTTCATCACCGAGTACCCGCCAGCGCGCGCCTGCTCCACCGCACACAAAAATTCCGCTATAGCCACGCTAGCCACTTCGCCGTCACTCTTGATGTCTATGTGATAACACTCCATACATATATATTATCATATTGCCGTACCAAAATCCAATGAATTTACTAAAAATAAGATAAATTCATTAAAAGTAAAATAAAATTATAGATATTTAATATATTTACCAAAATTAATTTGCCAAAATATATTTGCTTTTATATTTTATGATTTTTTATTTCTATATTTTATCGTCTTTTTATTTATTTTTTATTTTTTTTAATATTTTTAGCAAATTTTCACAATTTTTTGATTTTTTATTGTATTTTTATAGTTTTTTTAGTATTTTTTCTATATTTTTTCACTTTTTTAGACAAATTTAGAATATTTTATTTATCTCACTACTCGGTGTCCTCAGTAGGTATAGCCACCACTCTGCAAAACCAATTTCCTGTCTGAGTAGCAGTGGCAGTGCCGTCAGCCACGACACCATTCGTCTCATCCATCATATCTTCTACGGTAGGAAACCACGTCACTGTGTAGTCGTCCATAGTAGGGAGTTTGTCTTCTGTCTCTAGGTATTTCCAGCCTCTGACTTTTGCCGTAAATCTCGAAGTAGATTTCGCCACCAAATACGTAGGCAATAAGTCAAAATAAAATATCACATTCTTTGGTCCTTGCAGTGAAGCAGTGTCAGAGATAGTGAATTCTGTCTTTTGCTTTAGCCAGATGTATTTGACATTGGTGTCGTTATAAAAAGCCGCCGCCCCTATCCTAGTCACAGTCTCAGGCACTATCACGCCCGATAGCCTCTGACAGTCATAAAAGGCGTAACTGTCTATCTCAGTGATGTGGTCAGGTATGTCTACGAAGCTAGGATTTCGCTGGCACGCATAATACGTTCCCATCGGTATTTTGGTGATCTTAGGCGGAAAAGATATCTGCCCTTCATAATACTTGCAGTTGTAGAAAGCATACTGCCCCATATCCACTATGTCGTCGTGCAATATTACATTGCCAGTCAGCCTGTCGTTGTACGCGAATGCGTGATGCGCTAGCACAGTGACAGACGACGGTATCACGAAGTCTCCTTTTGATGCTGTGCTGTCTATAGTCCTCAGATACTGATTTTCCCAGTAGTCCGCATCTAGAGTGCCCACTTTGAGCACGTCGTTGCCGGCATAAAACTTCTTGCCTATGGCCACGTCAGACTCTCTCGCATTGGCTAGCGTCAAGTCTGGCAAATTCATATTCGCCATTCCGTCCAAAATGTCTTGCGGAGTGGGCACAGTCCTGTCCGCATTAGGCACAGTAGCGCCACTCTCGTTTATCCATTGACGCATGGCTACTAGCGCGTCTTTTAGTTTCTCTATTGATTCGTTTATTTGCATATCTTTTTCTCCTAATTATATCCCAAAAATTCCAAATGTTTTATCCTAAACGCCTTGCCCTTCAGCACGAAGTCTAGTTCGTTCATACACGCATTGCTGTAATCCAGTACCAACCCCTCTAGGTCAGCACTGTTTACTTTGGTGCCCACCAATGTAGTCAAATCATCTACCGTAGCCTTATCTACTTTGAGTTCTATGGCGTCAGCCAAATCATCTACTGTAGCCTTATCTGCTTTAGCGTCTACTACTGTAGTCAGATTATCCAATGCAGTTTGGTCTGCTTTAGTGTTTACTATCACACTCAATTCATCTAGCGCACTCTGACTCGCTTTGGCATCCACTACCGCACTCAAGTCTTCCACATCTGACTTATCTGCTTTAGTATCTATCACTGCAGTCAAGTTATCTACCGTAGTTTGGTCTGCTTTAGTATTTACGACATCACTCAAAGTTTTCAATTCTGCCTTGTCGGCTTTAGTATCTACCACTGCAGTTAAACTATCTAATCCTGTTTGGTCCGCCTTAGTCGCTACTACCGCGCTCAAGTTATCCACCGCCGTTTGGTCAGCCTTAGTAGCCACAGTCACAGCCAAACTATCTACTGTGGTCTTGTCTGCTTTAGTATTTACTGTATCACTCAATTCATCTAGCACAGTCTGGTCCGCTTTTGTATCCACTACCGCTCTCAAATCACTTAGCGCTGTTTTGTCTGCTTTAGTAGCCACTACCGCTCTCAGCGCGTCGTAGTCAGTTTTGTTTAGTTTCTCATCTATGTACTCATACACATCGTCTATGTCTGTACTGCTTGCTTTGGTAGCCACTACCATACTCAAGTCGTCCATCTCTGTCTTGTCTGCCTTAGCGTCCACTACAGCGCTCAAATCGTTCAGCGCCGTCTTGTCTGCCTTGGCATTCACCACATTAGTCAGGACATTGAGCGTAGTTTTGTCCGCTTTTGTATCCACTATAGCACTCAGCGCCTCATAGTCTGGAGTATTTAATTTCTCGTCTATATAATCATATAGTTCATCTATGTCAGCGCTGTCCGCCTTGGTCGCCACTGTCTTAGTTAAGTTTTCTAGTTGCGTCTTGCTTGCTTTGGTAGTCAAACTTTGACGTAGGCTGTCCACATCTGTCTGGTCCGCCTTGGTGCCCACGACAGTGCTCAAGTCATTTAGCGTGGTCTTGTTTGCCTTAGTATCCACCACCGCACTCAAATCATCCACTGCCACACTCAAGTCATCCACCGCCGTTTGGTCAGCCTTGGTAGCCACTACCGCTCTCAGCGCCTCGTAGTCTGGTGTAGCGAGTTTCTCGTTAATGTACACGTACACTTTAGTCACGTCAGCCTTGTCCGCTTTGTTAGACAGTGTTTGGCTGATGCTGTCCACATCGTCATTGCTTGCCTTGGTAGCCACCACTGTACTCAAATCATCCACCACAGCACTCAAATCATTTATCTCGGATTTATCCGCTTTGCTGTTTAGTGTAGTAGTTATGTCTGCGATGTAATCTTGTGTCAGTGTCTCAATGTCAGCCGTATTTGCTTTTTTGCTCAGTTCGATACTAATATGAGCGATATCGCTAGTCAACCCATTCACAGCGTCGTCCATACCGTCTATCTTCTGCGCCAATAATTTTCGCAAAATTATGACTTCTTTTTCTAATTCTTCCACTTTGTGATAAGCCAATTCGGCTATAGAAGCAGTCATATATTTCTCCTATCAATCAACCCACCGTAATATATCATACGAAAATTGATTTCGAGCCAAACACTGCCACTTTTTCACACATTTCTACCCAAAATCCTCATTTTGCACCCCGCGTGGTATAAAAAATATATTTTGCCCTACACTAACACCAAGGTAACATTATGTCAGATTGGATCATCATCACTATCAATTCCGCGTTCTCATTCGTGGCTATATTCATCATAGCCAATATGCTCGGCAAGAAACAAGTCGCCCAACTCACAGTGGTGGATTATGTAGTGGGCATCAGCATAGGCAATATAGCAGGGCAATGGGCTACAGACTTCAAAAATCCTTGGTATTACTACCTAGTCGCCATGGGGATATTCTTTTTGCTGACCATATTCATCGACCTGCTCGAGCGAAAAATCCCATTCAAAAAACTGCTAAAAGGCAAACAACTCGAACTGCTCACCGACGGCAAAATAAACTACAAAAACCTCAAAAAATCCAAACTCGACATCAACGACCTGCTCGGGCTGTGCCGGGCGAAAAATTACTTCGACCTCGACCAGATATCGTACATATTCTTCGAGAATAACGGCGAGATTAGCATATTGCCGAAGCCCGACTACCGCCCGCTCACACACCGAGACATTCACGCGCACACCACAGCCGTCTCCCAACCGACCAAATATCTCATCATAGACGGACACATCAATTACACCGTACTGGCGTCCATCTCGCGTGACAAACAGTGGCTGTACGAAGCCTGCCACCTGCACACCCGACGCGACCTAAAGAATATCATTCTCGCCGAATACATCAGCCCGAAAAAGATAATCTTGCACAAAAAAGACGAGAGCACACACTCTCGTCCTCACCAAAATATCCAGTCATAGCCCACACTGGCTACAAATGTCATATTTGGTCTGAAATTTTGCCCATTTGGTCTGTTTTGGTCTAAAAAAGTCTAAACTATTCCGATATTTGTCAAAAAAAGTCTAATTTTGCCCAAAATACACCCACTCTAAGTCTATTTTAGTCTAATTTTGTCTAAAATCTTCCTTTTTTGTCTAAAATTGCCTACGCTACATACACTTTGCTGTTTTTAGACAAGTAGTCGCCCAAATCATCCAAAGTCTGGAATTTAGGCAATGCGCACTCAGGTATAGACACCTCGAATGTGTCCTCTATAGCGGTGATGAGTGATATCATGCCAAAAGAATCTAATCCGATATCTCCCAGCAGACTCATATCTGTCTGTATTTCGTTGGATGGTACGCCCACATATTCGCTGATGATGTCTTTTAGTTCGTTCATAATTCCTCCTTTTGGTCGTTAGATTATCAATCCATTAGACGCGTCGTGACGCTTCAATGCCGACGGTCTGACGATTTTTCTCGAAGCATTCTTCTCGTATTCGCTGTCCACTACATTGACGTATTTTACATTTTTGTATAGTGGTAGAGTCTTGTTCAGCGCCCTAAAGTCAGCCAATATCTGCTCTCTCGTCACCCCTTCTTCGCAGTAAACGCCTGCGCAGATGACTCTGTTCATCTTGTCGCCATTGCGATACTCGCCCTCGTACACTACTACGTCTTTTACATAAGGGATATTGTTAGCTACAGCGAGTTCTATCTCTTCTGGGAATACATTCTTACCGTTGTCCAGCACTATCAGATTTTTCTTTCTGCCGGCTATGAATAGCCTCTGCTTGCTGTCCATGCGCACTAGGTCACCTGTGTGGAAAAATCCATCCGCATCATACACTTGCTTGGTGCCTTCTGGGTCACGATAATACCCTTTTGACACGCTAGCACCCTTGACACATAGTTCGCCTATACCGTTCTCGTCTGGGTCGTCTATCTTGACTGTCAGCCCAGGGCAAGCCCTGCCTATAGAGTACACTTCCTCATAAGTCTCAGCATTCATACTCACCAATGGCCCGCACTCTGTGATACCGAAGCCGTTGACGATGAACATACCGAGGTCTTTTAGCCCAGCCACCACTTCAGGGTTGAGCGGTGCGCCACCACATACTATCTCAGTCAGATTGCCACCAAATGGCTCGTACAAATCTTTGAATAATTTATGCGTCAGGTCTATGCCAAACTTATTCATCAGTCGGCATAGTTTGATGCCTTTCTTCAGTTTCTCTTCCTTGCCTTGCTTCTTGGCTTGTTGCCATATCTTGTGATAAAAGGCATTTGCCACCATAGGCACCACAGTGATGACATAAGGCTTAAATATCTTGATATTGGTCATCATGTCTTTCATGCTAGGTGATATATAAGTCAGCCTGCCAGCGACCACACGTGGCATAATGTGCGTATTTATCTCAGTAGCATGGTGCATAGGCAGTATTGACATAGACGTGTTCTTCGTCCTATCGTTCTCGCCCTTGACTGCGTCCAGACAGTTGAGTATGTTCGCCACTAGATTGCGCTGATTGAGTTCTACGCCCTTGTTCGCGCCAGTAGTGCCTGATGTGAACAATATCTCGCATGTCTTGTCCAAATCTAATACTTTGTTGGTGTATTTCTTGTCTACAGCATTCTTGCCTGCCTCGATGACCTCATCTAGCACAGGATACCCCTCTACTTTCTCGTCTATAGTGATGACAGTCTTTATCCTAGGGCAGGATGCCAATATCTTCTCCACCTTAGACATGAGATGCGCCGAGCAGATGATAGCATCCGCATCACAGCGATTTAGCAGTGTCGCGGTCAAGTCCACACTCGCGTCCTTGTCTATAGGGGTCACTACGCCCACACCGCCTGCGATACTCACGTCAGTGATGACGTATCTGTACGAGTTATCAGCGATGATAGCGATGTGCTGGTCCTCTAGCCCGTATGCTATCAAACCCTCGCCTATGTCATAAAAGTCTTGCCTTACGTCCACCGCAGTGCGCAAAACTACATTTTTCTCCTCATCCAATTCGCCGAAAATAGGCTGGTCAGGATAGTATTTCGCCACTCTGTCGAGCGCGTCACGCGTAGTCACAAAGTCTCCGTCTTTTAGTATGTCTTTGCTGAGCATTTTTCTTTCGTTTTGATATTTTGCCATTTTTATTTCTCCAATAATTTCACTTCGCTCACTTTGAGATCAGGCTGACTGATCATAGCGCGAATGATGTGTAGTAGATTTTTGTGGAAATATTCCACATTTTCGTCAGTGATTATCTTTTTCTGACAGTCGTATATCATCTGTATCTCGTGCGTGTCCACATTGTACATAGCCGCGACATAAGACGGCAATACGAACTTGCCATTGCTGTATATCTGGTACTGTACACCCTTTGGTTGCATCACAGGTATGAATGAGAACGTGATAGCGTAATAAGTCTTGATAGGACTGGTGTTCCACGCCTTGTGACTCATCATCTGGAATGTAGTGTCAGGGAAGCCGATGTGCCTCATGAGCATTTTTTGCTCGTCGTTAAATGCCATTAGGTTGTCCTGTATGGACTTGTCCTGCTCGACAGTGGTGTAGCACCCCAGACTCTGCACTTTGGTGCCAGAGCAAGTCTTCTCTGCCATAGTGCCACGACAGTTGCATAGCTGTAATTGTAGCATGTGCTTGGTGTCGTTGTTTAGCTTGGACTGTACGAGCGAGCAAGCATAAAACATCAGATTGTTCGGCGACACGCCATGCTCACGACAATACTCCATCATGTCAGCACCTAGCGCACTGTCTATAGGGTACATGTACCCCTTGGTGTCGTTCTTGATGAAGAAAAATTTCATCCCCTTGGTCGGATACTGCTTGACTGCTATCTTATTGGTCAGACCATGTATGCCGGCGTAATAAGGCCCCTCGCGCTTAGCGAAATAATCCGCATAAAACGCCTCGTTTTTCTCAAATGACACTTCGTTGTGCCTGTACGCGATGTCTTTTTGTAATATAGTCTCAAACTTAGTCGGCTCAGCAGGTAACTCCGTCCCGTCCTTTAGACAATGGTACACGTCGAATAAGTCCTTGAAGAATATGTTTAGCCCATAATTATCAAATATGTAATGACACACCTTGACCAGTATCATATCCTTGCCGTCATATGTGCGTACGAAGAATGGCTTGAATACTTCACCCTTGAGATATTTGATAGGATGCGATGTCTCTCTTCTGATGTACTCCGCCTGCTCCTCAGCCGTCGCAAACTCGAGATACGGTATGTCGTCATATGTGACCTCGTCCTCGAAGTATTGCATCAGCGTGCCACCCTTTTTGAAAAGTCTCAGCCTAGTGCAGTCGTGACGCTGTACGCAAATGTTTAGCGCATGCTTCATCACGTCCCAGTCCAGCTTCTCGTCACTTGTCGCACTCATGGTGATGTTGACTATGCACTTGTATATAGAAAACTTGCACTGCAGTCGCACCACTTCTTGCGATAGACTCAGTTCGTATATTTGTTTGTTTGTCGGTTTTTTCATCTATTTCTCCTTTTAGTTTTCTATATTATACTAGTTTCGACAATCTTTTTAATAGAGAATTTCGAAATTTTTATTCTCGATTTACAAAAATTGCCAAAAAAAATTCTCGCTCAGCGAGAATTCCATATTTTTTGAGTTTTTTCTAGCGAGATTTTGCCGAAAATCCCACATTTCGACACGATTAGACCTTTCTCGACCTTTTGCGCTAAGATTTCACCCCGATAGTGCCACACAATACTATCCCCCGACACCTGCAGTGCCACACACAGCATTATCCTTTCACCCCTATGGCGCCACGCACCCTGTCCAGCGTCTCTCTCGCCACTACACGCGCACGCTCGCTCCCGCGTCGCAGTATCTCATCCACCTCGTCCCTGTGCGACATATAATACTCGTATTTCTCTCTCATCGGCGCGAAATACCTGTCCGCTAGGTCGAATAGCATAGCCTTCGCCTCAGCCCACGATATCCCCGCGCGAAATCTCTCAGTGATGTCAGCCATCTCAGCATCAGACGCGAATAATCGCATGTACTGGTATAGCACACAGTCAGTGCTCTTCGGCTCGCCGGGTAGACTGCTGTCCGTCTTGATAGACTTGATCTTCTTTTCCAGCGTCGCCCTGTCGCAAAAGATAGGTATCTGATTGCCATAGCTCTTGCTCATCTTCCTGCCGTCCAGCCCGGGCATGGTAGCCACCGCCTCACTGATCACACACTCTGGTCGCACCAGAGCCTTGCCATAACGCTTGTTGAAATAATCACATATGTCGCGCGCTATCTCCACGTGTTGCTTTTGGTCAGCACCCACAGGCACGTATCTGCTGTTCATCAGCAGTATATCCGCTGTCATCAGGATAGGATAATTATATAGCCCCATGTTGACATTGCTGTCCACGTCCACTCCCAGCGCCTCATTGCGCTCCACTATGGCTTTGTACGCGTGTGCCCTGTTCATCAGCCCCTTCGGCGTGAGATTGCTTAGTATCACAGCCAGCTCGAATGTCTCCGGTATGCTGGATTGCTTGTAAAATAACACCTTCTCCGCATCCAGCCCACACGCCAGCCACGTGCACGCTATCTCGTAAGTGTACTCCGTCAGGTCGCGCGCATTGTCTATCGTAGTCAGCGAATGATAATCCGCCACGAAATACATGCACTGATACTCCTCATTCGCACTCATGTCTATCGCCGGCTTGATCGCGCCGAAATAATTCCCCCAGTGCGGTGTGCCAGTCGGCTTGATGCCAGTCAATATCGTCTTTGCCATGATACTCTCCTTATCACTCCCAGTATACCCCATCTCCCCCCTACATGTCAAATACTTTGCCCCACCTAGATTTTTTTGCATTATTTTAGCCAAACCGTTGACAAATGCCCCCATCCTGTGTATAATATACCATATAGGCGAGTAGTTCAATGGTAGAACTACGGTCTCCAAAACCGTTGATAAGGGTTCAATTCCTTTCTCGCCTGCCATGTCATCATAAGACACCCTTACGAATAATGCCGAAAAAATGTTTTTCGCCAAAATCTATTGACAAAAGATATTTTTTCATGTATAGTGTATATCGTCAGGTTGACTTGTGATGCGTATGAGTATATGACTCATCAAACACAGCCTATGTGTCTGACCACTGTTAGTGAGCAGCATTCATCAAACATAGCCAGTATATCTGATCACTGTTTGAGATACGCCACAGCAAAATCTGACGGCAATCTGATTACTATTTTGACCACTCGATGATATATCATCTTCGCGGGTCGGTTGACGCCGTATCTGTACTCTTAGTTTATCTTTCCGCCACACTATTATAGATATGCCGAAATGAAATCTGACGGAGACTAGTCGAGTAAAGATTTCATGAGGACTCTTTCAGGGGAAAGATACATAAGAAAACCGTCAAGGTTGTCTTATGGTGAAGGTTGTCTTATGAGTACATGACTCATCAAACACAGCCTATGTGTCTAACCACTGCTTTGGATACGCCACAGCAAAATCCGACGGAGACTTGTTGAGTAAGGATTTTGTGAGGACTCCGACAGGGGAAAGATACATAAGAAAACCGTAACGAATAGGCAGTCTTGTCGCCGTTATTCGTGAGGTTGTCTTATGAATGAGAGTGGGTAGCATACTCATCAAACACAGCCTATGTATCTGATCACTGTTTGAGATATGCCGAAATGAAATCCGACGGAGACTTGTTGAGTAAGGATTTCATGAGGACTCTTTCAGGGGAAAGATAACATAAGAAAACCGTCAAGGTTGTCTTATGGTGAAGGTTGTCTTATGAGTACAAGTGAACAGCAAACTCATTAATCACAGCCTATGTATCTGATCACTGTTTGAGATATGCCGAAATGAAATCCGACGGAGACTTGTTGAGTAAGGATTTCAT
>CAYWFC010000002.1:0-59521 GCA_964457935.1 uncultured Lachnospiraceae bacterium | reverse complement strand
ACTTTTTGTTTCTGTGTTTACTAAAAAACACCCTGCTTTCAATGTTTCCATTTTTACCTCTATTAAGAATATGGTTAATTCATTAGAGATTTAACATCTTTTTATATTTTTCAATCATCCTTCTCATGCTTTTATCATCGGAATTAATTAATTTTAAAGCTTCATCGATTGATACCCACTTTAATTCCTTAGATTCTGAAGATACAATGAAATTCTTCCTTGATATTTTAAACAAAAAATTAATATCATAGTGATAATGCTCTGGTTCGTGTTTTTTTTCATTATTATCAATCAAATTAACACTAACATCAAAAATGCCATTCGTCAGCAAATTAATGTCTTTAATACCAGACTCTTCTTCGATTTCTCTTTTGGCGACCTCAAGAGAATTCTCATTCCCATCACTATGTCCACCAAATTGAAACCACATATCTAAAACTTTATGATGATTCAATAGGATATTTCCATAGCCATCTACTACAAGTCCACCAGCATTTACATGTCCCAGTAAATTAGATCTAGAAAAACAATTCGTTTGTTGTGACAGGAATTCAAGCGTTTTCAGCCTATCACACTCTTCTTCTTTATCAAAAGCCTTATAAGTTTTTAACTCGTTAACCAAATTAAACATTCTTTCCCACCTCATTATTTCATTTATCTTCATGCATAATAAAATTTTTTAAATCAATGTACCCATCCTCAGACCAAAACGAAGCTCTCTCATCGTCATTAAAATTTGCCATAGTAGAAGTTTGTCCTTTAGGAATAAAAATTCTATCCCAACTCCATCCATAATCTCCGCTTTTTTCAAAATCAAGTGTACCTTCTGTTTTAGAAATAAAGATCTTTGTTTCTTTGCCCGGTTCGGCATAAGCCAAACATTCCAAAAAATAAGCCTCTCTATTCTTTTCCCCTTCCATCAATTTTAAAATACCATCCTCACCAAGAGTATCTTCAACATAATGAGTATAGGCAGAAGGAAATCCATTTAATGCTGGAATAACTAAACCCATATCATTTTTTAAAACAGCACACCCCAATGCTTTGCTGGCATATTCAGCGGAAAACTTAGCGACCTCTTCAATTGAATCCTCTTGTATTTCTGGACAATAAATCTTTTTACCTATCACATTAATACCATATGGTTCTAAAAATTTCCTCGCAGTAAAAATCTTATATTTGTTTCCTGTCACATAAATTAAATCTTTCATACTCTCCTCCACTAAGTTTAGTATAACACAAGAACTATTTTATGTCAAAAGTTTTTTACCTTAAAATTTTATCAGACAAGCTTGGTATTGTTTTATACTTAAAATATTACACCCCCAGCAGAGTCGCGATTATTATCATTTTTATTATATAAAATAGGCTTTCCGCCCTTCTTTTCCCACTCATCTAAATTCTTTATTTCATCATCTATTAAAATGTTATTCATAGGATCGACTGCATCTGCCCTAAATCTCTCAAAAGTCTCAGCGAACATTTTTATTTTTATATTATTGTTCTTTAGAAATAATTCCTTTTGTTTTTTTCTTCTTTTGAATTTACTTTTGTTAATATTTTTATCTTACTAGAAATAACATCGTCGCTTAAGTTTTGCAAAATTTGAATGTTTTGTTTATTCTGATAACTGTTATTCAATACAAACTCCCAATCAAGTTCTGCAAATGAATTTTTCAGTTTTTCCTCTTCTATTAGATCACTATTATTAACTTCTTTGTAATACTACATATCAACGGCCATGTGTCAACAAACACACCATCAAAATCAATATAAATCATAGTTTAACACTCTATTCCCTTTATTTTTGAATATAAGAAATCCGCATTTTTATCTATTCTTTTTGTTCCATCAATTAATATAAGTGGAATAGAATTTTCTTCACAAAACTTTATGGCGTATTGTTTTTGCAATTTATGCAATTCCCTCATAATTTTTATATCTGATTCATAAAAGGTTGCACCATCTCTTTGTATCGTTCTTTCCAAGCCAACTTCATCTGGCACATCAATATACACAATCAAGTCTATTTTTTTCATATTGAATTTTATGCACTTTTCCCAATTCTCAAAAAAACTATTATTATCTCCATAAAGTGAAGCCAAAAAATACTTTTGATAAACAATTTGAGTAATTATATCTCTATCGAATATTTTGTAACCTTGTAAATTTTTTGTGGCTTCTTGTAAAAAATGATAATCTGCAGCAAGAATTAAGGATTCAGTAATTACTGTGTTAAAACTTTTTTTCATTCTTAAAAATGTATCGGTCTTATACATTTCTGATAATACTGAACTTAAGGGAGACATCTCATTAATTTCATCTATTTGATAAACATTTAAACCAGCATCTTTCATTATTTCCACTAATTTTTTAATAATAGTGGTTTTACCGGCACCATTTATCCCTTCAAACACTATATTCATCATCATTCTCCTCAAACATTTCAAATATACTAATACATTCTTTTGTTAAACAGTTCCTATCTTCACAATATTCTGCGGGGCAATCCTTCTTGTTCGCTTGGCAATCATAATAATAAAAGGACTTCCCAGCACGACAATATCTTTCCACAGAACGATCTCCATTAAGATAAAAATTTTTTATCATATCATAAAAGTTAATAAAGAGATGACTTTTATACTTATCCAAAGTGTGAAAAACTTCTTCCAACTCATTTTTACTCAACTCAAAATTTATGTTATTCGATTGAATGTTATGCACAAAATTAATTGAAATCTTTTTTACTCCCAGTGCAATTAATTCTTGTATCGTTAATTCTAAATTTGATAGATTGTATTTATTGATACAAATCTTAACAATCAACTTATTTGGGGAGTTCTTTGCGATTTTTTTAATCGTTTCCATAGTTGAATCTGTATTCAACCTACATTTATAATCACTGCTAAAATTATCAAATGTAACAATATAGTTATCGATATATTCATCTATATCATTATAAAACTCATCATTTGTAATTGTTAACCCATTAGTAAAAATCGCAACATTAGCACGCATCTTTGCCAATCGTATTATACTAACAAAATCAGTAGCTAGAGTGCATTCACCACCAGTAAAATAAATATTTTTTATGTTTTCATATTTGTCAATAATTCCTTGAAATTGACCAAAGTTTAATTCCGATGGACTACGTCCATAATCTCTATAGAAACAATATTCACAATTTAAATTACATCTTTGTGTTAATTCAAATAACAAATTATAACCACTTTGTTTCATTTCTACTCCTTTCTTAAATCTTTTTCCCACAAAAAGTTTACCCACTCATCTGCTTTCAGCGAATATGCATAATTTATATCAACATCTATTGGTTTGTTGTCTATTTTGCCATATCCTTCATCCACTATTAACGAATATATGCTTTCCACCTTAATCCCCTCAGCTTTTAGTATTTTAATAGCCTCTCCAGTAGTTTGTCCTTTGTATATAATATCTTCAAGAAGAATACATTTTTTAACATCTTTATCAATAAATTTATTTATTAGTTTCACTTTTCCATAATCATGTGGGTTATCGGAATTGCTCATCTGCAGTTGTATCATTGACACTTTCCTTACGCCAATTTCATGAGAAACAGACACCAACATCGGCAATGCTCCCCTAGCCATACCGACCAATGCTATATCTTTATATTCTCCGGTTTTTATTTTCTCCTTTATATCCTCGCATATAGCATTAATAGCATCCCAATATTTATCATATGTAAATTTTACAACTCCATTTTTTGATTTTAATCTTTCATTTAACAAACATATATTTTTCATAACTTTCTCCTATAGTAAAATAATCATATCAGGCTCATATTCAATAAAGCCACCTTTGCAAAATCCCGATTTAAATCGTAATAAACCGTAATCCTTGCTATCAACCTCATTATCTTTCGCAAAAACACCCCCAAAATTATAAAATTTAAAACCATTGTTGAGTGCATACTTAATCATTACCCAATGCATTAAGTACGCTGCATAAAGTTTGTTGTTTTGAGATGAACTCGCACCATACAAGTAATGAACAGTATCACCTTGTAAAATATTCAAACTCATTGCAACAACTTCGTTGTTATAACTTATTTTACAAAAATATATTTTCTCTTTAAAAGCCTTTATCAGATTTTCAAAATATTGTTTATTATGTGGTATAAAATTATGACGTATTGCAGTTTCTTCATAAATTGAATAAAAATCATCTAAATCACAAATTTCACTTAGATTGATAATCAAATTATTGTTTAAAGCTTTTCTAATATGATATCTTGTAGAACTGCTAAACTCATACAACAAATCATTTTCCGATTTGTTTTTTAATTCTACAATAGCTTCTCTATACGATTCTCTCAACTTACTAAAATCGTTTTTATCACAACAATTAATATTTCTATCAGTTTTTAACTTTTCTTGTATTTTAGGATTTAATCGCATTTTAGAATATCCTAAACTTTTTATATAATCACATAAAGAATCTAAACACACATCAAACATATTAGCGACTGTGACCGGACCTCTCGGCAAATAAGCCTCATTCTCATTAATAAACACATTGCAATAGCCAATAATTCCTTTATCTTCTGCAAAGCAAATAGCAAATCCACATTCTTCTCTAGCTATAAACCATTCCGGTGTTTGCTTAACATCAACGCTAGATATTAAATTTAAAAAATTGTTAATAGATTGAATCAAATTCACATCTTTAAAATCAACTTTAATCAATCTCATCTTTTCCTCGCTAAATATTTTTATTTTACATCACACGTTCATTTTCATCGATATGTGTTATATCTTTAATTTGATTAAAATAATTTTCAATCCTATATTCTTCACCATGTCCACATAAAATATCTTTAAAATTTTCAACAAGTTCACCAACCTTGTCCATTTTCGACACTAAACAATAGTCGAAAAAGCTTGATGCCTCTTTTAAATCTGATGCCATGTTTTTTAATCTTTCTTTCCCCCTATTTCCCAAACGATATACCAATTCATCATAAGATGGGGGAATCAACAAAATAGCAATTGACTCGGGGATTAACTCTTTAATTGTCCTTGCACCAGACACCCCAATATTGTATATCATTTTTTGATCTTTTAATTTAGTCAATTCTGTCTTTGGCATACCATAAAATTCATTATTAAAAATCGCGTATTCTATCAACATGTCATGGTCAATCAAGTATCGAAAATAATCTTTGGACACAAAGTTTAGGTCAACGCCATCTACCTCGTTCTCTCTTGGTTTTCTTGTTGTATAACCAACTGCTTCCTTTATTTCAGGATAAGTACTTGTTATTGATTTTACTAAAGTATCCTTTCCCACGCCACTTGGTCCAGAAATAATAATTGGAATATTCATATTATATCTCCTTTAAATCATCGATTTTACATATTATAACACAAAATGATCAAAACATCAATATATGGGGACAGCCTTATATCAAATAGCCTTATGTATATCTCAAATAAATGCACAAACAAATTTTTGAAATTTATTTATCCTAGTCTAAGGTTTAATTATTTCAACTTTCAGACTTTTCTCTTTTGCTTTTTTAATTGTATAGCCAGTTCCACCACCCTTACCATCGTATAATGCAATCACAAGTGATGAATTATTTAACATATAGTCGTTTCGTTCAAGCATACACTTGTCGTTATAAGTGTCATACAAGCACCGAACGCTATCACATTTAGACAAAACATTCTTATATCGTTTAATTTGATATGATTTCCAAACTTTATATTGGTCTTTACACGGAATAGCACCAATTAGTTTAATATGTGGATATTCCTTTTTTAACTCTAATATCATTTCGGCAGAGATTATATCAAAACCTAGTGCCATACCTGAAATGAAATAAATGTAGCCTTTTTTAATTGCTTCAATAATCTTTGCTTTCAATTTCTTTTTCATCCCAACACATCTCTCATCTTCTTCATTTTCTCCCCAAGGAAGTTTCTGAATGCGATGACCAGTAAAACAAAGAGTTGTATTTTTCAATATTTCAAACCCCGTTTCACAATCTATTTTCAATTCTTGTATTTTCTTTCTAAAAATCATATCAAATATCCCTTATGTCGTTTTTGCATACTTATTATATCAAAAGAAAATAATAAAATCAAGAAAATTGTCGCATTTGCATACTTATTGCAAAACCGACAGTATGCTAAAATATACTTATTGGGAGAATTGTTATGAAAGTAAGCAAAGCAATATCAATGAGAATACGAGAATTATTAAAAGAAAAAAATATTACTCAATATAGATTAGAAATAAACTCTGGAATTTCACACGCAACTATGATGGATATTATGAATGCAAGAAGAGAAAGTTGTAATGTAAAAACTTTGATTATTATCATTAGAACATTGGGAATAACTGTTTCCGAATTTTTTGATAACCCTATTTTTGAAAGTGATGAGTTAAATTTAGATTAAATTAACAGCACTCCTACGATAAATTGGCAAAATTTTATTAAGGAGTGATTTTTATACAAAAATTAAGTAAACGTATTTCAAATAGAATATTGGAGATATTTTTTATTTTTATGTTGACATCCTAAAATTTTGTGTTATAATTAAAACTAATCATGAAAAAGATACTTATTCTCACTATTTTATTTTCATTTACAATAATTGTTAGTATGGCAAGTCTTGGATTTAACATTTATTTTTTAACCACTGTGTCATCCACGGCTGATGGTATTTTTAGTATTTCAAAAGATTCAGTCGTTGAAATGACGGCAGAGACTGAAGATATAGGTATAAATTATGGTTCTAGTGCGATTTCAATAAAGTTTGAAACAATCATTACAAATGCCCTTGCATTTTATTGTTGTCCTGTCGCGTAGGAGTTTCATATGGATAAAATTGATGCGAATAAATTTATAAGTGTTTTGCTGACAAAATACAAAGCAAAAGAGATTGACAGGAAAAAATTTGCTTTGTTATTGACAGGGCAAGAATCTGACTCTGATTTATTAAATTCAGAACTAATGGAAAATTGTATTGATGATGATATTAAAAATATCAAATATTACCTGATAAACGATACAGATGTTTTGAATAAAAATTGTAAATGCATTCCATCTAGTTTGGGTAGTATTGACCAATATATGTCATACACTGTATATCCTTATATTCTTGTGGCATTGGGTATCAGCCAAGACAACTCTTTAATAGAAGATTATTATATAATGTCTTCGTTTCAACATAATCTTTTTGAAGAAATGCGTAATTTATAACAAATATAATCACAGCATATGCAAAACACCACCGTCAGCATAAAGTATATAAATCTTCTCAAAAGTCAAATACCAGTTGAAAAAAATCCATAAATATGTTATAATCATAAAAATAAAAGCACGAGGTTAAACATATGAAGTCCCCTAAAAACAAAACTATTGATTTTTCTCTCAAAGAAGGAAAAAAATATGCTGACAAATGTATTACATTAGACACTGCGAGTCCCATTGAGCCGTTGTTGGATAAAACAATACTCGGTGATTCTATGCAAGTGTTAAATTATTTGCCTGCCAAGAGTGTCGACTTAATTATTGCTGACCCTTGCTACAACCTAGACAAAAACTTTCATGGAATGAAATTTTCAAAATTAAACGAAACAGATTATGTTAAATACACCGAAAATTGGATAAAAAAAGTCATTCCGTTACTAAAGCCCACTGCATCTATATATGTCTGTTGCGATTGGCAGTCTAGTTTGCTGATAGGCAGTGTTCTAAATCAATATTTCAATGTAGTCAATCGCATCACATGGCAGAGAGAAAAAGGTCGCGGTGCTTTGACAAATTGGAAAAACGCCATGGAGGATATTTGGTTTGCGACTGTATCAAAAAACTACACTTTCAATGTAGATAGCGTAAAATGTCGACGCAAAGTCATTGCACCATACAAAATCGATGGCAAACCAAAAGATTGGGAAGAGACTGATAATGGCAACTATCGCAATACTTATCCATCTAACTTTTGGGATGACATCTCTATACCGTACTGGTCCATGCCTGAAAACACCGCACACCCTACCCAAAAGCCAGAAAAATTACTAGCCAAAATAATATTAGCCAGTAGCAATGCAGGTGACGTAATCTTAGACCCATTCCTTGGCTCGGGCACCACATCTGTCGTAGCCAAAAAACTTGGTCGTCATTACATTGGCATTGAGCAAAATCCTCTGTATTGCGCATGGGCAGAATATAGATTGGAACGAGCCGATTATGACAAAACAATACAAGGTTATACAAATGGCGTTTTTTGGGAGAGAAATTCCTTATCCGAGCAGAAAAAGGAGAAAAAAGGTGAATAAACCCAAAATATTTGAAGAAAATATACAAAAAATTATTGAAAATAATATACTAAATTTATTAAATTCTATTCCCGATTTCGAAAATGAACGCATTTTCACTCATCCGCGTGCAGTCGGAGATATTACGCAAAATATTCTAGAAGAAAAAATACATACTTGTTTCCCTTCCGGATTGGCCAAAAACTTCGATGCCAATTTCGGTCGCAGAGCGCTTGAAGATATATCTTTTATGGATAATGATGACAATTATTTCGCCATCGATATTAAAACCCACAATCGTGACACTAAGTTTAACATGCCAAATTTGACTTCTGTAGAAAAATTGTCCAAATTCTATAAAAATGATAAGAATTATTTTGTAATACTACTAGCAGAATATAAAGTAATAGATAATAAAATGTCATTCGATGCGGTGCGTCTAATCCCTATCGAACATCTGAAATGGGATTGTCTCTCTATCGGCGCATTAGGTTGGGGTCAAATCCAAATCACTAATTCTCGAATAATTAACATAGATAGCAATCAATCTCGTAAAGAATGGATGTTAAAACTATGTGAAAAACTGAATTTTTTCTACCCAAAAGAGATAAGTAAAATCGAAAAGCGTATTACGCATTTCGAAAAAGTCCGCAAATATTGGACAGATAAGTAATATTATTTTTCTATACCAAAAAACTATTTGTGTTTAACTAAACACAAATAGTTTTTTATATACTCTCACATATCAAAATGTCATCTCTTATCTCTATCCATCTACATGGCAGAAGTATCATCAGTGGCTATTACTGTCCTAGCATGGCGCGTTCTTATCAGCCATTCCACGCCCGACAGCACGACGAAGCCTAACATTACAGATGTCGATATGATAGAAAATTTATAAAACACAGAGAAACTTGCCACTTTGCTCTTGATGAGTAGCAGTATGGTAAACACCACGACCGCCACCAAAAGAGAAGCCGACATCACGATATTCTCCAGTCTAAACCCATCTCTAAAATGCACTGCCACCAAATTAATGCACGAGCAGATGAGTAGCATTATGTAGCATTTGTCCAGCCTGTGCATTTGCGCCGGAGTGCGCGCATCCACCTTCACCAGCACGAGCGCGGTGACCACTGCCAGCACCACTGCCACGCCGAACAACACCAGCGACGGCAATATGCGTTTGTGATTATCCTTCGTCACCCTATAAAATTGCGTAGCAAACATAGTACACGCAAAGAACAAAATTAGCGCCACACTGATGATCTCAGCCAGTTTTGCCCAATAAAACATATCTACATTCAGGAAGTTGTATTTTCCACCCAGTATGCCACACGCTATCATCAGCACACTCCCGATGAGATACAACCCAGCCGACGCGAAATTAGCGTACTTGCCGAATACGAAAATCAAAATACCTGCAAACATCGCCAAATACGCCAAAAGCGCATACGCGTTAAACGCCATAGACGCCATATAGTCGCTCAACTGTACTCCCGCCATGACCAAAAATACGATAGGTATGATAGCCACTGCATACATGCTGTTAGCCCAGAAGCCTTGCTTCACATTCTTCGCCAAAATGTATAACATCACGCCAAAGAACGCCATAGCGAAATAAAAATTAGTCGTATTGTAGTCGAGATTGTAGTTTTTTCTGGCACTGCCGTACTTTAGCACACCTATGATAGCGCACACCACTACAGCCAAAATCAAGCCAAACTCCACAGCAATCTTCACCCAATTACTTTTAGCATAGCCTGCGCCCTCCGCCTTGATGCCAGTGACCAAGTTATACACCTTGAGCCCCACCTCTATAGCGATGTAGCCCAATAGCACATATATGGATATGAGATTGATCACACGATAGCTAAATACTCCCATACCACTCTGCACATGCTTCACATTGATAATCATTATGCCTATTATCTGAAGAAGAATGGATACTAGACATATCCATTCTCCTTTCTTATAAGCCTTCAAAATCTTGCCCATAATCAGTCTACCGTCCTATTACACCACAGGGTTAGCACTGATGTAGTCCAAGTCTAAGAAATACATATCAGCATTGTATAGCTGACCGCCCTCTTTGAATAGCATCTGATTTAGGCTACCCAATTCAGTCGCATAAGGGTCATTACTGCCTATCTCTTCGTCAGCCAATATGCACAATACTTTGCCTTGTGGAGCATTGAAATATAGCGAGCTGTCATATCCGCATAGCGCCAATACGTCGCTGTATGCCCAGATGAATGCCTCAGCAGGAGTCTGTGCAGGCAATATAGTCACACCTTTGCTCTCCAAGAATGTTTTTCTCCTAGCAGCGGCTGCCTGTCCTTGCTCTAAACTCAGTCCACCCAATCTGCTCTCGTCGTACCATCTAGAAGAAGTTACTTCATTGTCGAGTAGTCCCCAAGATGGATGACCTTTGTATACTATAGTATAATCGTCGCCGTATTTGTCTACTAAGTAGTTCACATATTGCTCGAATCTGCAACCTTCACCATTAGTGAATGTGCTAGCAGTCAAGTCATTACCTTCGCCAGTAAACGATGTACCAGTGATCATTAGTACGCCAGACTTGCCGGTAGCAGGTGTCATAGCAGTATCCAATGCTGGGTTCAATATGATGCTTTTGAATTTCGCTTTGTTCTCACTAGACAAACTCTGATACATCTGAGTCTGATGTTTCTTGACCAGTTTGATAGTATTATTAGTTATCATAGCCTGCAGCTGCGCATCTTCTGATGTCAGCATCTCAGGATACTGCAGATAATAATCTACATTCTCTAGAGTAGCAGCAGCATATACGTAGTCATAGTTGCTGAAATCCTGCGCACTATTAAAAGTACCATTCTCCATAGTAGCGATGACAGCATTTAGTTCAGCTACTTTGGCATCAAATCCAGCCTTAGCACCGTCAGCGCCCAATCCCAAGGTATCATAGAATTGTCCATAAGCACCACTGCCGTCCTCTACCATGTGGATGTTGTAGTGAGACGCATCTACACCTATAGACTTCACTAGATACAGACCAGCCAAGATGCCGTAGTCAGTCACATAAATATTGAATTTTGTATTATTATCATTATACCAAGCATTAGCCACCTTTTGGCTCATAGCGTTGATTACATTGCTAGGTATATTGGATGCTGTGGACCATGACTCGTAGAAACAATTATCTCCATACGCGTCTTTTAGATTGTCCACGCTATAAATAGTATTCTGACGACCTACCCACATATAAGTCTCATTGCCATCACCGATAGTGTCCAGCATAGAGACCATAGGCGGAATAGTAGCGCTCGTCATAATGATATTGATAGTGCCACCTTTGCCCTTACCTTTCCCGCACCCAGCGAACAAAATGCACGGAAAGCAGAACATACATATGAGTACTAGACTCAAGATTTTCTTTTTCATTACTTTCTCCTTTGTCAAAATGAAATTCGACAGCCCGCTAACTGTCATTAATAGATTAGCACCCCCCCCCCGCTTGTCAAGCGAAAAAGAGCATTTTGTCGAATTTTTTTATATTCAGTCTACCCATGTCTCAAAATGTACCAGTGCCTCAAAATCTGCTAACGTCTCAAAATGCACCAATGTCTAAAAATTTGCAAACGTCTAAAAATCTACCAATGTCTCAAAATATATCTCCCTCACCGCCACTAAATAAATGCCAAAAAATCACAGCAAAATTCTTAGAAAAATAAAAAATACTCAAAAATGTGAAAAATATATGAAAAAAGTAGTAAATTTTGCGTATTTTTACTACTTTTTCTGCATTTTTTATTTTTTCTCTATTTTTGGGAGATTATTTTTTATTTTTTTTCTCTATTTTTGGGAGATTATTTTTTATTTTTTTAGGATTATTTTATTTTTATTTTTTATTAATTATTCACATATTTTTGCTATCATCAATATTTAGTATGTTGTCACTACCTTCAGTTTATTAATATGCTATGGTCACTTTTGAATACTATCATTACCATTCGGTATGTTGTCATCATTTAGTACGCTATCATCATTACTGACAGCATGGCGCTAGGGGCTGTGTCAGACTTTAGAGTTTTGTTTTGTGACACATTAGCTACCAGATTGACTTTATCATCTTTATTCAGCAAGGTCGCGAATGTAGCGCTCGAGTTGCCATTTTGGCACACAGGTCTTTTGGACGAAGTCACCAGCACATCATTGACTGCTATGCCGACATAGTCGCCATTGGTCGCTGTGTCAGAATAATTCACCGAGAACGACACCAAGAATGTCCCTGTAGTAGGCACTATCAGACTACTGTCTTGTATCTTGAAGCCATTATTTAGTTCCACTTCGCCCATAGTGAGCGCAGTCTGATTGACTAGCATCTGGTCGTTAGGATTGTATATCGTGGCGTTAAAGTCAGGTGTCAGCCCCGGTGGTCCGTCATCGCCTTGTTCACCCTTTTCGCCTCGTTCGCCTTTATCTCCTTTTACCCCTTTCGGTATATAAAATGTCAAGTGATGTATATTCCTATCGAAGTCGTCTTGCACCTCGGCTGGCTCATCCGGCTCCACCGTCTCAGTGCCGTCTATAGTGATCACTTCGCTGATACCTATCTCCCCGGGGAATCCTCTCGGTCCCGTGTCGCCCTTGTCGCCTTTCTCTCCCCTAGGCAGAGCAAAGTCCATGGTGTGGGTGGCATTGTCATACCTGTCCGTCACAGTGGCTTGTTCATTTGACTCCACTGTGGTGATATTGCCTATCACTATCTTCTCAGACAGTCCGTCCGCCCCTCGTGGTATAAAAAACTCTAGATAATTAGTATTATTCTCTCTCCTAGACTTCACATCCGCTGGCTGACCCGGCTCTATGGTAGTCACACGCTCTATGGCTATCTCCTCTCCAGTAGGACCAGTGACACCAGTAGCGCCTGTAGGTCCCGTCGCACCCGTTGCGCCAGTAGCGCCTGTCGCGCCAGTCGGACCAGTCAGACCGGTAGCACCCCTTGCTCCCATGGGACCGTATTTCACCTTCTCATAAGGTCTAGGCTGTCTAAGTTTATTACATTTGCACTTCATATCATACTCCTGTGTCTCTACCATTATTATATAGATTGGCACCCTTTTGTGTGAAAATCATTCATTTCGGAATATATCAAAAAATACTTGCATTTAGTCACCAGATGTGCTATCATATTCATATCAAATAAAGGAGAAAATATTATGAAAAAGAGAAATCTTATCACATTTATGCTATTGTTAGTCATGCTACCATGCGCTATGCTATTCAATGGCTGTAGCGACAAAGACCAGCTGAGTACCAAGGCTACACTAAACACTGGCAAAGAGAGTAACTATGTCGCACTAGAAGATAATAATACTTTCGTTGATTACCTCGGAGCCGAGACTACTACTGCAGATATGCAGAGTTACAGATTCACTATGGTAGTGGTGAGCACTGATGATGATGGTAAGAAATCAAAAGCAACTATGAATGCCATTTGTCAATTCAATGATGAGGACTACACCGCATCAAAACTCGCTGTAAAAATCTCTACAGGAGGTGAATACATTAATATGTACATCACAGACGGCTATGTGTACATGAATACAAAAGCGCAAAGCATGAATGTTAAAATGAAAATGGCATTGTCTAGCCTAGATAGTTTTGATAGTTACACTGGCGAATTCAACTTTGACTTAGAAGACATCTATGATATACTCAACAACGCCGACGGTCAAGTAGCAGTTAGCTTCTATGAGGACAATTACACCAAATACTACAAATTGTCTGAGACCATCTCTGCTGATGAGATCAATGACTATTACTTCGTATTCGAAAATGACATATTGTCTGGTATCAAGTACAATGTAACTAACGAAGAAGGCGAGATGACTTTGACATTGGCTAAATACGATGGCACTATCAGTTTCCCTGACTTCTCTGACTACATTGATCCAAGCGCTATGTAGGAGCAGATATCTAATCAAGATCTAAAAAGAGTATATATGGGGTTAATATTAACACTATGTAGAAGCAGACATCTAATCAAAAAAGAGTGATAAACATCACTCTTTTTTTGTATACATTTTCCATATATCTAATATATATTCACTTATTTGGTGTATACATTTTTACACATCTAATATAGCTTCACTTATTTGGTGTATACATTTCCCGCATATCTGGTGCATCCATTTTCACTTATCTGATATATATTCACATATTTGATGCAGATTATCATTTATCTGATATATATTCACATTTCTAGCGTATATATTTCCCACATATATGGTCATAATATATGTATGGAATACGTTAAAGGCAAACCTTATTTTATCCGCGATGGCAGTAGTATGGCATATCCTTATCTATGCCAAGATATCTTGTGTGACACTCTCATCATAGGTGGCGGTATCAATGGCGCGATAGCCAATTATTATCTATCCCAGACCCGCGATGTAGTGCTGGTGGAGCGGTCGCGCATTGGGTATGGGTGCACCAGTTGCGCCACTGCCCTGCTGGAGTACCAGCTGGACGACTTTGCTAGCGCGCTCTCGTCTGTTATGTCAGAGCGCGACATAGTGGCGTGCTATCGCTTGGGACTGCACGCTATAGACGAGATAGAGCGCTTCGTGAATACTCATGGCAATCACTGCTATTTCTGCCGTCGTCCTACCCTTATTTACTCCCAAGACGACAAATACGCCTCTGACATCCGCGACGAGTACACTTTTCGCACACAGCATGGATTCCAATGCGAATATATCGACGCGTCGAACAATCCTTTTTACTTCGACATCGCGTGCGGGCTGTACTGCGAGCGTGGTGGCGCAGAGGTGGACCCATACCTATTCACTCGACAATTAATACAATGCTCTGCCAATCAGTCGCACATATACGAGAATACTGAGATATCCAATATATCTCGAACAGGCGACGGCTACTCTTGCACCACGCGCTACGGCAATGTCATCAAGTGCCGAAATGTGGTGCTAGCCACAGGATTTGACTTCGAGCACATAGACACAGACCTGTGCACGCGGTATATCTCGTACAGCATAGTGACACAGCCCTTGCCCGAACTCATGTGGTACAGGCGCACCTTGCTCCAAGACTGCCTCGACCCGTACCACTACATGCGCACTCTCCCCGACGGACGCATCATATTCGGTGGCGAAGACACGCCTATGACAGACACCATAGACGCCAAAAAGACTGACAAACAGTACGACAAACTGCTACACCAACTGCAGGCCCTTTTCCCCGACACTGATATAGTGACAGAATACAAATTTTGCGGTGCATTCGGCACGACAGATAACAATATGGGCATCATAGGACGCCACGACGACGGCATGTACTACTTCATCAGCTGTGGCGCGAATGGCATCATCAACGCCATGCGCGGTGTGCACACTCTACAGCACTTGCTCGACGGCCAGCCCGACGAATACACTGACATCTTCACACCTAATCGTGAATAACAAAAAACTCTCTATCTCTACACTGACATCTTCGCTCCTAATAATGAATGACAAAAAACTCTCTACCCCTCTAGAGAGTTTTTTAACACTGCTATCTTATTTAGTATATTTACTCAAAACTACACTACCAGCGCTCAACAATGAACATACGAACATAATGATAGCTGGAGCAGCTAGTGAGCATTCAACTTTTGACTTCATGATCAACTGGAATACAAATGTAGCGATAGCCAACAATGCTACTACGATAGCTATGTAATGAAGCACTTTGTATACGCTCTTCAAGCCTTTGACATCCAAAGCTTCCAAAAGTGCCAATACTGCCAAAATGCCTACTGCTACTGCAGTGATGATAGCGAAGATCTGTGCTAATTTAGCCCAGCTAGTATATTCCAAATAAGGCTCATAACCTAGCTTGTGGTAGTAAGTTTTAACTAGACCTTTAACGCAATACTGATCTAAGAAGATCATTACGATAGATGCCACAGCTAATACCACAGAACTAAACTTCAATACTTTCTTCATGTTTCCCTCCTTATAATATTTCCTCAACGGATAAGTATATAATAATGTATATGAACAATTAAGTCAAATATTTAATAAAAATTGATGAAATTTGATATCCGTATTATTTTCTCAGTTTGGCATCTATGAGTGTACAGATCGCACTCGATAGCGAGCACAAGAACATTATGATAGCGTAAAGCTTCAAATGCAAGCCGTATTGCGTGGCCACTGCTATCTGCCACACCAGTGTAGCGACAGACAGTAATATACCCAAGATAGCTATGTAGTGCATCGCTGCATACACTTTGTTCAGACCTTTGCCGTCTGTCGTTATGTCAAAAAACTCAATGATAGACATAAATACTACTACTACCTCAGTCGTGACAGCCAATATCATCGCTACTAGACCATAAGAATAATCAATATCCCATAATGTGAACGTGGCCCTATACGCACCATATATTGATACGTACTGATCCAAAAAAAGAACTATGATAGATGCTATACATAGTGTAATAGAGAGATATTTTAATACTAAAGATTTCATATTTTCGCTCCCTAGAGTATTCCTTTTATGCACTAATAATAATTCATATGTCAAATTAAGTCAAATATTTGGACAAATATTAATGCAAAATGTGCGAAAAAATACTTTTCGACAATATTCTCCATTATTATTCGAATAATTCACACAATATCACACAAAATATCGGTATAACATTTATCTCACAAGGAGAATATTATGACATATAGTATAGACAGACTGGCGCGAGCATACTCTAGGCACACATTCCGCACCACCCCGCGGTACGCTATGCCAAAATTCGACCAGTCCACATATACTGATAATGAATACCGAGCGGTGCTGTCATCACTGGACGACCAAATGTCGTGGGATGCAGACCTAGCGGAGTATGAGAGATTTTTATCAGACGAGGAGTAGCATTGACGATCACACGAGGCGAAATATATTATGCAGACCTGAGTCCTGTCGTAGGTAGCGAGCAGGGCGGTATTCGGCCAGTGCTGATAGTCCAAAACGACGTCGGCAATAAATACTCTCCCACCGTCATAGTGTCCGCTATCACCAGCCAACTGACCAAAGCCAAACTCCCCACTCACATAGAGTTGGCGAAGTCGCGCTATCCCCTGCCCAAAGACAGCGTCATACTGCTAGAGCAGATACGCACGCTAGACAAGCAACGCCTGCGTGAGAAGATATGTACCCTAGACTACATAACTATGCAGAAAATCGACCGCGCCATAGCCATTAGTCTGGGGCTGGTGTAGTGTATCACCAAAAATCCGATTTCAAACAAAAAAACTGGCTGTATCTCTACAGTCAGTTTTGTCATATTATCTCTTACTGAATTGTGGTGCTTTTCTAGCTTTCTTCAAGCCATACTTCTTTCTCTCTTTGACACGACTGTCACGAGTGACGAAGCCTGCTTTCTTCAGTTCAGCGCGTAGGTTCTCATTGTACTCCATCAATGCGCGAGTCACGCCATGTCTCACAGCGCCTGCCTGACCAGTGAAGCCACCGCCATATACGTTGACACTGATGTCTACTTGATTCTCTAGGCCAGTCAATACCAATGGCTGTTTAGCCACGATGACCAATGTAGGTAGTTTGAAATAATCTTCTACATTCTTGCCGTTTACGACGAATTTGCCAGTGCCGACAGTGAGGCGCACTCTAGCCACACTGCATTTTCTCTTGCCAGTGCCTAGGTACTCAGATGCTTTGCCTTTAGCTTTCTTCGCTGTAGGCTTCTTAGCCACCTTTTCTTCTACTACTGTCTCTTCGGCTACTTTCTTCGCTCTAGGGGCTCTAGTCTTCTTTACTTCTACTTCTTCCATTACTTATCTCCTTTGATAGTCCAAACTTCTGGCTTTTGAGCGTCATGTGGATGCTCAGCGCCCTTGTAGATCAGGCAATGTGTAGCCATCTGTCTACCTAGGCTATTCTTTGGTAGCATACCCTTCACTGCACGAAGTAGTGCTACGTCAGATTGTTCTTCCATCATTTTCTTGTACTGTATTTCCTTCAAGCCAGCAGTGTATCCGCTGTATCTCTTGAAGTATTTTTGTGTCAACTTATTGCCAGTCAACACCAATTTGTCGCTATTTATAACAATAACATTGTCTCCGCAGTCTACGTTAGGGGTAAATGTAGTCTTGTGCTTGCCACGCAAAATGTGTGCTACTTCGCTAGCGACTCTGCCTAGAGGCTGATTAGCGCCGTCGATGACATACCATTTCTTCTCTACAGTAGCGGGTTTAGCCATGTATGTTTTCATAATTCTCTCCTTATCAAATGTCTGTCGCGAGTCTCCGCCAGAAAACTCCGAACATATGGATTATATTAAACACTTGCTTTGGGCTGTGTGGATAGTAAAGCAAGATATTTACATCAATCGTCTGATATAATACCTTATTTCCGTCCTACTGTCAAGTGTTTTAGCCAAATTTATACAAAATTTTAATATTCCACGTCATACAGATACAGTCCATGCGCAGGTGCAGGCGTGGTGACCTTGGCGTCGCCGAATGCGCGCTCAGCAAATAGCGCCATATCCACCTTGCCCTGCCCGACTGCGAGCAGTAGCCCCATGATGTTTCGCACCATTTTGTACAAGAATCCGTCTCCCGTCACGCTGAGCGCATAAAAGTCTCCAAAACTCTCTCTCCTCACGTGGTCAATGCGACATTCATATATAGTCCTATCGAACGTAGTGGCTTGGCTACCGCTGGCGCAGAAATTGCGAAAATCGTGCGTCCCCACCAGCATCTGACAGCACTCACTCATCGCATCTACATTTACCGCGCGGTCTACGCGTAGCATGCGGTCGCGACACATAGGCAGTTCCTCATCGGCGAGATAAAACATATATTTATAAGTTTTGCGCTTAGCGTCATAGCGTGCGTGTATGTCGCACTGCTCGCACGACAGCACTCGTATGTCCGCTGGCAAAAGCCCATTCATACTACGGACTAGTCTAGCGCTATCGCACTCTGGCGCGTCGAAATGCACCACTTGACCCAGAGCGTGCACACCGGCGTCAGTGCGTCCGCTAGCCGTCACGCTGACGTCACAGCGCAGTATTACGCTCAGGCTTCGATTTAATTCCCCTGCTATGGTGTCGCCTTGTGGCTGTATCTGAAAGCCATTGTATGCTGTGCCCACATAGGACACTCTCATCACATATCTCATAATCTATCCTTCTACGAGAAATATTATACAATAAATCACAAAAATAACGCAAACATTTGACTACAAATCATCAAAAGTACTAAAATATACATATAAAAGGATATATCATGAGAAAAGTATGTATAGACGGCAATACGGCTGCTGCCAACATTGCCTACATGTTCAACGAAATGGCGTTTATCTACCCTATCACGCCGTCATCCACTATGGCTGAGCTGTGCGACGAGTATTCGTCTGCCGGCAGGCTAAATATCTTCGGTACTCCGCTGAGAGTGCACCAGATGCAGTCTGAGGCTGGAGTGGCAGGGGCATTGCATGGGGCGCTGTGTAGCGGTGCTACGGCGACCACGTTTACGTCTAGCCAAGGGCTACTGCTCATGCTACCCAATATGTACAAGATAGCGGGCGAATTATTGCCTTGCGTCATATATGTGTCCGCGCGTACTGTGGCTACTCACGCGCTGAATATTTTTTGTGACTATTCAGACATTTACGCATGCCTAAAGACTGGCTTCAATATAGTCAACTGTGCCAGCGTGCAAGAGGTCAATGACCTAGCCATAGCGTGTCATCTCGCTTCGTACCGAAACAGCACTCCGTTCATATGCTTCTTTGACGGATTTAGGACTTCGCACGAGCTAAACACCATAGAGCAGACAGAATTGGCTGACCTGGCAGAAGTGGTGGATTTTGACGCCATACAGTCGTACAAATCACGCCAAATGTCGCCTGCCACTCCTTACGCCAAAGGGACTAACCAAAACGCAGATGTTTTCTTTCAAAATCGCGTCGCCAGCCTAGGCTACTACCAGCGCACTCTCGCCGACATAAAGGACGCATTCGCCACAGTCGCCACCCTCACAGGCAGGCATTACGACACAGTGGAGTACTACGGTTCGCCCGACGCCGAGAATGTAGTGGTATGTATGGGCACAGCAGTGGATAGTCTGAAGCGCGTAGTCGGCGCAGACGGCATACTGCAGATTCGCGTGCTGAAGCCATTCGATGAGCAGACTTTCTTAGCCAAACTACCACGCACCGCTCGACGCATCACAGTCATAGAGCGAAATCTCGACACCAATGGCACAGACACATTGTTTGGATACGTAGCCACTACTCTAGCGAAAAACCACATAGACGCCGACCTGTACAGCGGTTGCTACGGCTTGGGTGGCAAAGAATTTACCCCCGATATGGCACGCGCAGTGTTTGACAATATGTCCCATGACCAAAAGCGCTTCTTCACTGTAGGCATAGACGACGACCTGTGCGACACCTCACTGCCAGTGCGCGAAGAATACACACACGACTTTGACTTTTCGGCGCGTGTGTACGGACTGGGCAACGACGGCAGTGTCTCGGCGAGCAAGAGTACTATCAAGATTTTGGGCGAAGTGCCAGACCATTACACCCAAGGGTACTTTGAGTACGATAGCAAGAAATCTGGCTCGCTCACTATATCTCACCTGCGCTACGACAGCCAGCCTATTGACTGCCCTTATGTGGACCGCAGTGTGGACTTATTGCAGTGCAATCACTTCAATTTCCTGCTGAAATACGACCTTTTGCGCAATATCAAGCCAAATGGCATACTGCTGGTCAATACGCACTTCGATGCGGACGAATTGGACGCTCACTTGCCTAATTTCGTGAAAAATGCTATAAATGCCAAACACCTGTCAGTCTACGCTATAGACGCCAGCGGTATTGCGCGCGCACATGGGCTAAAAAACAAAATAAACAACGTAATGCAGTTAGCCATGTTCTGCGTGTCAGGCGTAGTAGATTACGACTTCGCCTACAGCCATATGGTAACCAATATCACCAAAATGTTCGCATCCAAGGGTGACAGCGTGGTGCAGTCAAACATCACAGCGCTCGACGACGTGCGTGACTCCATTCGTCGCATAGACACAGACGCGTTCACACAGACATCTGACCGTAGATATCCAGCCAGCGCTGACGAGTATGTGGGCAAAATCATCAATCCTATCGCACACCTAGCAGGTGGCGAATTGCCTACTAGCGCATTCACACCTGACGGCCATATGCCAGTCGGCACCACCAAATACGAGAAGCGTGGCATAGCAGACCAGTTGCCACAATGGCTACCAGAGCATTGCATACAATGCGGACGTTGCGCCATTGTCTGCCCGCACTCTGCTATCAGACCGGTGCTCTTCCACCCAGATGGCGACACCCCTGCCCAGTTCGCTAGCAAAAAACATCATTTGTCCGACTATCAATACAGACTGCAGATTAGTCCTATGGACTGCACTGGATGTGGCGTGTGTAGCGAAGTATGCCCTGCCAAGACAAAAGCACTGCAAATGTGCCCATTCGACGAGATTGGCGAGACAGAGCGCGCAAATTACGACTACAGCAACACCTTGCACCACGACTACCGTCCTAATGTCACGAACACTGTATCTATGCAGTTTAGACAGCCATATTTCGAGTTTAGCGGGGCGTGCGCAGGCTGTGGCGAGACGCCTTATCTGAAGCTTTTGTCGCAGTTGTACGGCGATAGGCTCATGATAGCCAATGCCACTGGCTGTAGCAGTATATATGGTGGCACATACCCTACTTGCCCTTATACCAAGGACGAGGACGGCTTCGGCGTAGCGTGGGCGAATAGTTTGTTTGAGGACAATGCCGAATTCGGCTATGGCATCGCTATGACCAAGAAAGCACTCCGCGCCAACTTCATCGCTAGACTGCAGACTATGTCATTTGACGCTAGCATACAGCCTATGATAGATAGTTTCCTCGCCGATACAGAAAATCACGAACAAAATAGACAGATTTATCTACATTTGCGCGCCATACTAGACGCCAAAGCCCAGACGGACGACGAGCGCTACTTGTCCGAAAACCTATCTCACATCATATCACCTACTGTGTGGATAGTAGGCGGTGACGGATGGGCGTTCGACATAGGCTACGGCGGGCTAGACCATGTGCTGGCTAGCGGTGAGAATATCAATATCCTAGTGCTGGACACCGAGGTGTATAGCAATACGGGCGGTCAGACCAGCAAGTCCACTCCTAGAGGGGCTAGCGCGAAGTTTAATGTCAGTGGCAAGGCGAATAAGAAAAAAGACCTTCTGTCACTCGCCATGACGTACCGAAATGTATACGTGGCGCAAGTAGTGCTGGGCGCCAATCCTGACCAAGCAGTCAAGGCTTTCACCGAGGCAGAGCGATACGACGGCGTCAGCATCATAGTGGCATACTCCCCTTGCATCAATCATGGCTACGATATGCGCCTGAGCCAGACGCATGCCAAAGATAGCGTGCAGTGCGGATACAATACTTTGTTTAGATATGACCCATCATTGGATGAGCCACTGCAGATAGATAGCGCCACTCCTACTAAGAGTTTCGAGGACTTCGTCTTGAGCGAAAATCGCTTCAAGATTACAGCCAAATCACACCCAGAACTGATATCTCTGTCACAGCTGGATGCCACTATGCGCAATCTGTCATTGCATAATAAAAAAGATGAAAAGCGCGATTAATTTCATCATTTTTCATAAAATTTTTGATTTTTTGAGATTATTTTCACATTTTTGTGTATATTTATCCGCTTTTGACACAATATATAATATGTAAAGATTAACTTCTTTACAGACGGAATAGTCAATCGACTATTCCTTTTTTTTGCTAATTACTTTTTTAGTTTTTCTTTTTTGCCAGTATCTTTTTGCTGATTTCTCTTTTTGCTGTTTTTCTTTTGCCACTTTTTGCTAATGTCTCTTTTTTTGTATTAATACCTCTATAAAAAATATAAATTTGGGTATTGACATTTGCCTACCGTTGTGATACAATGACCATATCAATATTACGGAGGAATAATATATGGAATTAAAATACTGGAAATATATGGACCAAAATACTCTTGACTATATCTGCAAGAGAAACAATCTCGACCCATTCAAAATCATCGACATCAATACTTCTAAAAAAGGCTACCACGAGATCAAAGTATTCGAGCCAAAAGTGTATGAGAATATCGTCAACAAAGTAAACTGCTATGACTACAAAGAATTCACTGCCCTCGCTCATGTCGTCGACTCTATGAATGGCTACGAAGAAGGCACTACCGCTAGCGACCTAGACTCTATCCGCGCCTACTGCGAGAACACTATCCTCATCAATGATTACAATTTCGTCATCAAAGAAAAACGTGAGATGACTAGTGAGATGTATACTGACATTTGGCGCAAATACTCTTCCCGCGTGTGGAAAGATATGGGCTACGAAGACGACCTCGCCAACTACCTAGCATCAAAAAATACCAATACTTTATAAAATTAAAAAATTTATGTATAATTATTTGATTATGACACAATATAATACTGTAAGAACAAAAGTTTCTTACAAAAAGGACTGCCAATAGACATTGTATCTACATTTCGACAGTCCTTTTTATTTGTTTGCTATAAAAAATAATCATTAGGATATAATGATTATTTTTTTAATATTTATATTTTTTTATTAATAAATTTAATGATTTTTATTTTTTATTTTATTTTTTATCAATAATTGCGATAATTTATTTATTTTTTATGCTATTTTTTATGAATTTTACTATATTTTTTACATTGAAGCCATATTCGCTCATTACATCATTGCCGTCGCCACTACGTCCGAAGCCACTCACTCTGTACAGGTGGTCATAGCTGTCCACATACTTTAGTAGTCCCATAGCGGTGCTCGCTTCTACCCCTATGATGATGTTATTTTTTAGCACTTTCTGCTGATACTCGGCAGTTTGTTCTTCAAACAACTCTACGCATGGCATACTCACCACATCGACGTATATACCTTGATGTGCTAATTCTTTTTGAGCCTGCGCCAATAAGTCCACCTCGCTACCACTAGCGATCACAGTAGCCACGCTGTCGTCGCTCTCAGTGCTAATGACATATGCGCCACAGCGCGCTCCGCCGACTAGCGAATTTTGAGCTGACAAAGTTTGCCTAGACAATATCAACGCAGTAGGATTGTCTCGCTCGAGCGCCACACTCCACCCAGCCAGTGTCTCTAGGCAGTCGCATGGTCTAAACACTGTCAGATTAGGTATCAACCTCAGGCTGTCCACCTGCTCTATCGGCTGGTGCGTAGGTCCGTCTTGCCCAGCGCACAAACTGTCGTGCGTAAATAAATACACCACAGGCAGATTCATCATGGCACTCATTCTGATGCTGGCACGCATATAGTCACTAAATGTCAGATAACACGAGCACGCCACACGCAGTCCACCATGCAGAGCGATACCATTGCATATGGCACCCATACCATGTTCGCGCACACCCATGTAGAGATTTTGTCCTAATCTATTGTCTGCACTGTACAGCGCGTTGTCTTTGATATACGCTTTTGTGCTACTAGCCACATCGGCACTGGCGACCAAAATATTCTCATATTTGGCACTAATAGCGGATAGTATTTCAAAACTACTCTCTCTCGTCGCCAAATCCGCATTATCTATATGAATATCCGAAATTTCACATTTTTTATAGAAATTTTCGTATTTTTCATATAAATCAGGGTATTTTTTGCTATATTTTTCGATATTTTTGATATTTTTATTATAAATTTTAGTTTTTTCTTTTTGTAAGTGAGCGAAATGTTTTTTCACATCGCTGTCAAAATTAAACTTTTCGTCTGCTATGCCCCACAGATTTTTCAGCCTAGATATTTCTTCCCAGCCGAGTGGTTTGCCATGCACAGTGTGAGAATTTTGCAATACGCTCTCGCGTCCAATGATAGTATGACATATCACGACAGACGGCTGGTCAGTCTGTTTCGCTCTCGCTATCGCGCGGTCAATGGCATCTATGTCATGACCGTCAGTCTCTATCACGTCGAAATGGCAAGCCTTGAATTTCGCCACCACGTCCTCAGTATTCGTCTGAGCCAAAGTGCCGTCGAGAGTCACGTCATTTTTGTCGTACAGCACTATCAGTTTGTTCAGACGATACAGCCCTGCCAAACTAATCGCCTCTAGCGCCACGCCTTCCATTAGACATCCGTCGCCCACCAAGCAATATGTATAATGATCACACAGTGCTACGTCGCGATTGAATTTCTCAGCCAAAAAACTCTCCGCTATAGCCATACCGACCGCATTCGCCAGCCCTTGACCGAGCGGTCCAGTGGCGCAGTCCACGCCGTCAGTGGTTATCTCAGGATGACCGGGCGTGTCGCTACCTAGCGTTCTGAATTTCTGCAGTTGCTCGAGCGATATGTCGTACCCCATACAATGCAATATGCTATACAATAGCGCCGAGCCATGCCCCGCGCTCATCACGAATCTATCCCTATCGCGCCAATGACTATCTAGCGCAATCGCCTTTAGGTGCCTAGTGTACAGCGTGTAGAGTATCTCTGCACTGCTAAACACTATCCCGGGATGTCCCGAGCGTGCAGTTTGTATCATATCCAATGCTACGGCCTTGATTTGTTTTACGCTTTTTTCGTCTATATTCATATTCACCTACTAATATATAATGTAAAAAATCTCAAATTATGTCAAACAATTTGTCTAAAAGTTGGCTTTTTTGCCTTACGCAAATGGTATAGTCAGTCGCACCGCGCATATAGTTATCTATCTCGACCGCGACATTCTCAGTCAAATCATTGGCATCGCCCAGTTTGACGTACACCTTGACGCAATCTCGAAATCTCTCTTCGTTTTCCTCAGCGACAAAAGTATCTACCGCCACGAACAACACGCACTCGCCTTGGCTAAATATAGCATCCAGCACACTGCTCTCTATGGCATGCAGTTTGTTCAGATTGTGAGTGCCGAGTAGCACTCGCCTGATCACTTGCTCCGCATCCACATACGGAAGCCCCTTGGCTTTAGCGAAGTCCTTTAGCACATCGCTCAAACATTTACTTTCACTTACAATTAATATTTTTTTGTTCAAAATTCGGACCCCACTACATTATTTTTTAATATATCAGATTTGGCTGATAAAAACAACTAAAAACATTATGTTTTTTGATTTTCATTAAATTTTTTGTCCAATCTTATCCAAACTATAGCTCCCGAGGCGGTACACCACAGTATCACAGTCACCGCCACCAGATTCCAGTTTATTCGTACAGGTACGACTATGCCACCTGTGTAGATGCTCGTGCCGTCGCTGTCAGTGACAAACACTACGTCACCATCCTCGTCAGTTCTATATAAATTGCTTGGCTTCACACCGCAAACATATAGATTGCCCAGAGTACTTTCGTCTGGATGCCCATATGAATTATTGCCCACACTGATCACTGCATATTTTGGCTGTACTGCGTTAATAAATTCTGGAGTACTAGAAGTCTGACTGCCATGATGCGCGACGCACAGCACATCACTCACTAGACTTATCGGGCTGGTCTGCAATACTTCCTCTTCGTTGTCAGCAGTCGCATCGCCAGTCAGCAAATGGCTAAACCCAGCGTATCTCAGTTTGATGATAGGGCTATATTCATTGTAGTCGGTGTATTCATCTCTCGTCGGGCTCAGGAATGTCATGACCGAGCCACCTGCTCGTATATTTATACCGCTAGCATTGTAAAATAAATTTGCCCCTTTGGCGCACTCTGCATTTATAGCCCTGATAACTTCATACCAAGTAAGTGACGTATCTACCATGCCGGAGTGTCTCTCAAACTCTGCATAGATATTCGGTCTGTAAATATTTTTCACTACGAAATTATCTAATATCTTCACCGCACCACCGGCGTGGTCTGCGTCGCTGTGAGTGAGTATGAGATAGTCGATGACATATTCGCGCTTGTGTGCAAATATTTTGTTCTTTATGTAATTACAAAAGTCAGTCGCAGTACTCGCCGACCCAGTGTCTACCACCGCCACTTGACCGTTGTCAAACTTCACTATTATGCCGAGCGCCTGCCCGACATCCACATAATGCACTGACATCTTGCCAGCCAAATCGACCGCGTTGGCAGACGAGAATGCGCGCGACAGCATTGACGATATCTGCGGACTATAAAACATAGATACCACGAACGCCAATATAACGCTCAAGAAAAACACACTAGCGATTATTTTTCGAGTTTTGATATTTTTATCATATTTTGCTAGATTTTTGGCTAATTTTTCGTCATTTGGGGTATTATTTTCGTTATTTTTATCTTTTGCGTGCATTATCAATTATCAAAGAAGTTCGTTATTACTGATTTTTTCTCCACTTCGCCATTCATCAATTCCATTATCTGTGGCATGGCTTTTACAGTGGCGAGATAGCCTTCCTCCACCATTTCGTCGAAGCCATCCGGCTTGGTAGACTTAAATCTTTTGGTGTCAGGCTTGATCAAAATGTCGCTATTTAGATAACCTGATGCGCTGTTGTTCTTCATCATTATCTTGAACGAAGTCACTATACTGTCTATCATCTTGCCCGAGGTGATATTGCCTCCACGAGTGGAATTCACATCCACACTGATGACGTAATCACAGCCAAATTTTTTCGGCACATCGGCAGGCAGATTGTTCATCACTCCACCGTCTACCAGCACCATGTTGTCAAATCTCACAGGCTCGAATACCGCAGGTACACAGCAACTCGATGCTGTCAATTCAGCGAGTTTGCCATGGTCAAAATGCTTCTCTGTCGCAGTGACTAGGTCTACCGCTACGGCGCAAAATTTCTTTGGCAAGTCTTCTATATTCTCATAAGGGATGTTGTTTTTGATTAGTTCTATCAGTCCGTCATTTTTTGACGGAAATATGCCTAGCCTTCCCGAACGGATATCTTTCGTTTTGATAGTCTTGGCTATATCATAAATCTGCTGATAATTCATCCCAGCACAATAAAATGCTCCTACCAATGCTCCCGCACTGCATCCCACTACAAAGTCAAAATCTATGCCGTATTCTTCAAAAGCTTTTAGCGCGCCGAGATGCGCTATTCCTCTAGCGCCACCACCGCCCAAACACAAACCCACTCTGACTGTAGGCTTTGATTTCTTGTTCTTAAAATAATTAGTTAGGAAAAATTTCTCTATTTTCATATTTCTTCACTTTTTTATTAATTTTAGATAAAAATATAGTATTTTTTATTAATTTCTTTGATTTTTTATTAATTTTTATATTATTTTTTATATTTTATTTGATTTTTATTATTTTATTTGATTTTATTGGTATTTATTATTTTATTTTTATTTTTATTTATTTTTTATTTTTGATTTTTTGATTTATTTAATCCACATTTTGACTCAATATTTTTTATATAAAATTATCGTGCAAATAAGCACGATAATTTCACTAGTTTATGCTGTTTCAGATTTTGTCTTTTTGTACACAGTAGGGGCGGACTTGCCAGTGATGAAATTATCATCTACCACTATCTTCTCTATCGAATCATCGAAGTGATAGTTATACATCACGTCTATCATTTTGTCCTCCAGCACTGTCCTCAGTCCTCTAGCACCCGTCCTGAGTTCGAGCGCCTTTTGCGCTACTGCTTGGATAGCACTATTGCTAAATTCCAAATCTATGCCGTCGATTTTGAACATTTTCTTATACTGTTTGACGATAGCATTTTTTGGCTCTATCAATATTTTTTCCAGCGCATTTTGGCTCAGCCCGTCTAGGCTCACCACTATAGGCACACGACCGACGAACTCTGGTATCATACCATATTTAATCAAGTCATATGGCTGGATATCTTTTATGCGTTCGTTGTTTACCTTTTGACTATTGTCTTTCATATCGGCGCCGAAGCCCAACTTCACTCCGCCATTACGCTGAGCGACTATTTTCTCCAAGCCTACGAACGCCCCACCCAAGATAAACAATATATTAGTAGTGTCTATCTGGATGTTTTCTTGTTGTGGATGTTTCCTGCCACCCTGTGGTGGTACAGACGCGATAGTGCCTTCCAAAATCTTTAGCAAGGCTTGTTGCACACCTTCGCCAGAGACATCGCGAGTGATAGACATATTCTCGCTCTTTCTAGCGATTTTGTCTATTTCGTCTATATAAATGATGCCTTTTTCTGCTTTTTTGACATCAAAATTAGCATTTTGGATGAGTTTTAGCAATACATTTTCTACATCATCGCCCACATATCCAGCCTCAGTCAAAGTAGTAGCATCGCAACTAGCGAATGGCACTTTGAGAGTTTTTGCCAGTGTCTTGGCGAGCAATGTCTTACCACTGCCAGTAGGGCCTATGAGTAGCACATTGCTTTTTTCTAGTTCCACGTCGTCATCGGTGTGATTGGTCGCATTGTAATTGATGCGTCTATAATGATTGTACACACTGACAGCCAGCACGCGTTTAGCCTCGTCCTGTCCTATGATGAATTGGTCCAATTTCTCTTTTATCTCTTGCGGGCGCATCAAATCTACAGCGTATTCACCGTTAGCCTTGGTGTCGTCTTTCTCCATCTCCATGAGAGACTTGCACATCTCGACGCAATCGCGACAAATAAAACAATCACCGTCTGGATTGGATACTATCTGAGATATCTGCATCACCGTTTTTCCACAGAACGAGCAAACTGTATCTATCTCTTTCAAAAAACACCTCTATAAATCGTATTTTATTGTATGCAAAGTATTATTGTCTTTTTGTGAAAATTTTATCCACCAGACCGTACTCCAGAGCCTGCTCTGCAGTCATATAATTGTCTCTATCGGTATCGACTTCGATAGTGTGGATGTCTTTGCCGGTATTGTCAGCCAAAATCTTATTCAGAGTCGCTTTGATGCTCTGGATATGCTTTGCCTGTATCTCTATGTCGCTGGCTTGACCTTGCGCGCCACCGAGAGGCTGGTGTATCATCACTTCGCCATGAGGTAGCACTATGCGCTTGCCTTTGGCACCGCTGGACAGCAATAATGCCGCCATAGATGCCGCCAGCCCTATACAAATGGTCGACACGTCACATTTGACGTATTGCATAGTGTCGTATATAGCCATACCGGCGCTCACAGAGCCACCGGGGCTATTGATGTACAAAAATATGTCTTTGTCAGGGTTTTTGCCCTCTAGATATATCAACTGCGCCACGACAGAATTAGCCACAGCGTCGTTTATCTCGCCTGTCAAGAATATAATCCTGTCCTCGAGCAGTCTGGAATATATATCATAACTTCTTTCAAAATTACCTACTTGGTCTACTACCATTGGTATCATCATAAATCACTCCTTATTATTATACTATCCAAAAGTGTATAATCTGTACCTGCATCCAGACACTAATTTTGCAGTATTTTAGCGATAATTAGTGAGAATGATGTTCGTCGCACACTTCTTCTTCGATAGTATTGTTGTCTATCAAGAATTTCACAATGTTGTCCATCAAGATATTGTTTAGTATTCTATTCTTCAGGTCCTCTGAGATTTCTTTCTCAAAGTCTGCCACAGCCATATGCTGAGAGTCAGCGATCTCTTTGACTTTCTCCTCATACTGACCGTCCAAAATGTCGATTTTCTCTTCTGTGATTAATTTCTCTAGCACTAGTCTAGATTTTAGAGATTTGACTGCGTATTCGCTCTGCTCTGCCTTGATCTCATCGACAGTCTTGCCGATGTATTGGGCGTAATCATCGAGAGCGATGCCCTGCTGAGCGAGTTGTTGCTCGAAGCCATGCATCATCCTGTCTTTCTCGTTTTCGAGCAATGCTTCTGGTAGGTCGATGTCAGTCCTATCCACGATGTCGTCCAAAATCTCATTCTCTAGATGTGCCTTGGCTTGGTTAGCATTTCTCTCTTCGAGGTCTTTCTTTAGCCCAGCCTTAAAGTCTGCTACAGTGTCGTATTCGGATATGTCTTTGACGAATTCGTCGTTTAATTCAGGCATTACGCGAGCGCGGATTTTGTTGATTTTTACCTTAAATACTGCTGGCTTGCCAGAGAATTTTGGCTCGTGGTAGTCTGCTGGGAATGTGACATTGACGTCTTTGGTGTCGCCGACTTTCAGCCCTACGAGCTGGTCCTCGAATGTATCGATGAAACTATGAGAGCCTATCTTCAGCTGATAGTCTTTCGCACTGCCACCCTCGAATGCTTCGCCGTCGATGTATCCCTCAAAGTCTAGGTTCACGAAGTCATCCATTGCTACTGCGCCGTCTTTTTCTTCCAGTTTGGATGCGCGCATCAGTTCTCTATTCACTGCCTCAGCCACTTCGTCCTCGCCTACAGTGTGGATATGTTTGTGGTACGTATTGCCCTTGTATTGAGCCAATTCAAACTTAGGCATACATGGGATAGTCAGCAATAACTCTAGAGCGTCTTTGTCAAAGGACTTGATGTCTAGGCTAGGTGACGAGATAGGCTTGATATCTGCATTCTCGCTCAATATCTGAGTGTAAGCCTTGTAGTACACGTCGTCTAGGGCGTCCTGCATGAAAATATGCTCGCCGTACATTTTCTCTATCACATTTCTAGGTGCTTTGCCTTTGCGGAAGCCCTGCACAGTGAATTTTTCTTTAGTGCGAAGGTACGCTGACTCCAAATATGTGTCCCATTCTTTGGCGTCGATCTTGATCTCAGCTACGTGCTGGCCGTTGTCATTTTTTGTAATTGTGTAATTCATAATCTCTCCTTAAACGTAAAGTATATTATACCACATCCAGTGCGATATAGCAAATATTTTAGATAAAGAACATCAAAATAGGCAGCACAAATATCAGCACTCCGCACACAGCGAAACACACGAAAGTGAATCTGTGCCCTGCGAAATATCTGCGTCTGTGTTTGTGCACGCGCTTGATGTCTTTTCGTTGCATAGACAGTCCTTCTTCGTCGGACTGGCGCATAATGTCGCGCATTTCTTGGTCGTACTGCTGGTGCAAGCCACGCATGTGGTCGTAGTACAATAATGACCCAAAAAATATAGCAACCCCGAGCATTGACAATCCCACATTGGTGAATATTTTGCTCACTGACTGCAGACACAACATTACTATAGATACAAACAAACTCACCAAGCAAATGGTGAGCCTGCGATTAAACTTTCTCTTCATTATGCCAAGCGTAGTACCAGTATCACTATGATGATGACTACTGCTACGATATAAGCCACAATGATCCAAGGATTGCGCTTGCTCCTAGCATAGTAGAATGCCGATATAGCGGTGATGAAATATGCCATAATCTCAGCGATATCTCTCAGTGCGGTCAAACTATTGATAACTTTGCCCAATAGCAATGCCACTGCTACGAAGATGATAGCTACATAAGCGAGGAAGTTTAGAAATTTCTCAAATTTAAAGTTATTAGCCATTTGTTCCCTCCAAGTTATATTATATCAAATATAAATCTAATATGCAATATTTTCTGCCAAAAATATAGATTTTATTTTATTTTTTCTAGCACGTCTCTAAAGAAACTTGGCACGTCGCACGTAAAAGTCATCTCCTCGTGCGTGCTAGGATGCACAAAAGTAAGCGAATATGCGTGCAATAATTGCCCATTTAGTTTGAATTTATCTGTGCTACCGTACTGGCGGTCGCCTACTATGGTGATATTCTTGCTCTTTAGGTGGGCGCGGATTTGGTGCGTGCGTCCTGTGGTCAGTATGCACTTGAGCAAAGTGTATTTGTCGAAATTCTGCACCACTTCAAAGTATGTCTTGCTGTATCGCGCGCTAGGCACAGTCTGGGTAGGCGTGACAGTCATAAGTTGCCTATTGCGCGGGTGGCGCGTCATATACCCTTCGACTGCAAAGTCGCTCCTGACCACGCCATTGACCAGCGCCAAATACTCTCTGTGCATAGTCTTGTCTTGCAGTTGTCTAGAGAGTTCTTTGTGCGAATGGTCGTTTTTTGCCACGACGAGCAGACCTGACGTATCCTTGTCCAGCCTGTGCACTATACCCGGCCTCAGCACTCCGTTTATGCCACTGAGATTGTCTATGTGATAAAGCAGTGCATTGACCAAAGTCCCAGATTTAGTGGTCTGGCAAGGATGCACCACTATACCTTGCGGTTTGTTTAGTACCACTAAGTCATCGTCTTGGTACAAAATGTCCAAATCTATGTCCTCAGCCTTAGCCTCTAGTGGCTGTATGTCTGGCAGTGCCACGCTAATCTGGTCGCCAGATTTCAGCGCGTAGCCCGCCTTGACAGACTGACCGTTGACAGTGATGTGACCGTCAGTATTGAGCGTCTTGATGTATGCGCGAGTGATGTTCTCTAGATTTTCACACAAAAAAACATCCAATCGTTTAGATACAGTATCATTAAAAACAAATAACTTATTTTGTGTCATTATTACCCTTAATCTTACTAAAAAACAGAATATACACAGCCAAGCACACGCACCCCACAGTGAGACAGCAGTCAGCGAAGTTAAAAATGGCGAAATTGACGAAATCCAGTCGGATAAAGTCTCTCACATAGCCAAAAGCCAGCCTATCGATGAGATTGCCGACTGCGCCAGCCATCACCAGCCCGATAGACACCACATAGAGCGGATGACGCGAGCGATACAGCACGTCCACCACCACTATAGCCACCACCATGACCGCGCTAAACACAGCCAGCCACGCGGTGTGACCGCTAAAAATGCTAAAACTCGCGCCAGTATTGGTGACATAGTCAAACGACACCACACCGGGTATGATAGTCAGGTCATATACATCGGTCAAAAAATATTTTGTTAGCAAATCAATCGCTAACAAAATAACTATCATCACGCTCAAAAATATATACTTTTTCTTCATTGTTTGTCTTTGTTCTCTGGGCGCAAAATCTTGCTCCCGTCAGGCGTGATCAAAAATTGGTCGTCGTGTATGCGACAAATACTGCCATTGAGCGCATATATCGCCCCGCTCAAAAAGTCCAATATCCTGCCTACATCTTGGTCGCCTATGCCACTCAGATTGACGAGAGTGGCTTGATTTTGCCTGATATGGTCGACGACCAACTGCACATCTCTGTGAGTCTTCGGCTCATGCAGTATGATATTCCTGTCCATATTGATGTTTAGGCTGTCCACAGCATTACCTCCAGCGAAAGTGACGCTGTCATTGCCTATCTTCTCGTGCAGATTAAAGTTAGCATACTTTTGGTCGCCTGCATTTTGTTTTTTGCCCGATTTTTTGTTTTGATTGTCGAAACCGAAGCCTCTCATCAGCCAATCAAACATTCCCATATTTGTCCCCTTTTCGTATTAATTGTATTTTCTAGTGAAAGCATCCACCCTGTAGTTCATCTCGTCCTTGCCCATCAGGCGCAGTATCTGATACAGGTCAGGTGTCTTGCTCTTGGTGGTAAATACCACTCTCAGCACAGTGCTGACATCGGCGATATTGCCCTTGTAGGCGGTAGGATTAGCCTTGTATGACTTCATATCGCTAGCGAAGCCCAGTTCGGTACACATAGCCTTGACCTTGTCAAACCAAGTCTGTTTGTCGTCTGCGACGTCGTAATATTTGTCTATATACAGACGCACGATGTCCAAAATCTGCGCCTTGTCAGTGACTAGCTGGAACTCATAATCCACCACATCGCGCTCGAAATAGTCTCTGTACATATATGCTATCTGTGGTACGATGTCTCTGTATGTAGTGAAGTCTTTTCTAGGGTGGTCTTGCTCACGCTCGATATTCAAGATGTCAGTGTAGTACTCGTGCGACTGCTCTATCATGGCGAGCAAGTCTGGGTCATAACTCTTAGCGTATTCATACGACAATGCGAATAATTCGTCCTTTGTCATACGCGAGATGACGTCTTTGGATATATTATTTAGTTTGTCTAGGTCGAATATCCCACCACTCCTGCTCATCTTGTCTATCGACAGATGAAATTCGCTCAGTTTGGCATTAGGGTTATCCTTTCTCCACAGCTCAAAGTTAGAATTGATGAGGTTTAGTAGATATTCTTGCACTGCATCGATAGGGTATCCGTTCTCTAAGAACCAACGGCTGTCTGCCCAGCTGTCATAGCGCTTGCTGATCTTGCGAGTGGCGCCAGTATTCTTGTCTATAGTCATGACCTGCGCTGTGTGCAGATACTTTGGCGCTGTCAAGCCCATGTATCTGAATAACTGCAAATGCAACGGTGCGCTAGGTAGCCACGACTCGTCACGAATGACTGTGGTAGTGTGCATCAGAGTGTCGTCCACTAGGTGCGCCAAATGATACAGCGCTGTGCCGTCACTCTTCAGTATGACATAGTCTATGTGATTGTCTAGGAAAGACACATCCCCGCGCAATTCGTCATGGAATGTTATCCTCCTCACGCCGTCGCCGTCAGACCTCACTCTGATCTTGAATGGCTTGCCAGCGTCAATGTTGGCTTTGATCTGGTCATATGTCAAATTGCGACATTTTGCCCATCTGCCGTAGTATCCTGTAGGCACACCGAGTTTCTTTTGCTCACTGCGGTAGTCAGCCTTGTCATCCTCTTCGTCGCAGAAGCATGGGTATGCTAGACCGCGCTTCACCAGTTCTTTGGCGAATGCTTGGTAGTATTCTGTCCTTCTGCTCTGCAGGTATGGTCCGTATGCGCCTATCTCGCTCTCTGTGCTGACGAAGCCTTCGTCTATGGCGATGCCTAGTTTGACTAAGGTAGGATATATCAGATCACACGCGCCAGCCACTTCGCGCTTCTTGTCAGTGTCTTCGCAACGCAAATAAAACACACCGCCAGACTGGTGCGCAAAGAATGAATTGATCATACACTGATACACACCGCCGATGTGCACTAGTCCTGTAGGGCTAGGGGCGAAGCGAGTCACCTCTGCGCCTGCTGGCAAATCTCTCTTGGGGTATTTGTTCAATAATTCTTCCACAGTGATAGTCACATTAGGAAACAGCAAATCTGCTATAGCTTGTTGAGTATTCATAAATTTTTCTCCAAAAATATATTAGCACAATACCAAACATTTTGCAAGGAAATTACACCAAAAAAGCCGGCACACACAGCATATGCACCGACTTTTGGCTAAAAATGTATAATGAAAACTACAATAATTGCTTTTTGAGAGTATTGTATTCGTCGTCAGTCGCGTCTTCAAACTCTTCTACGACTTTTTCAAACACTTTGATGACTTCTTCGTTGCCGTTTTCTTCAGCCTTGGCTAGCATCTTTTTAGCCAGATTGACAGCGTCTAGTCTGGACATTTCTTTGTTCACAGTGATGATGCTCTCCATTACCTCGATGCATTTGTTCTCAAAATCTTGTTCGCTCAACTTTGCCATAATCTCCTCCTATCCTATAAAGTATTGTCCTTATTTTCGATTTTCTTGATCAATTCTTTGAAAAGTTCGTTGCTATCATACTCGCTGATGTACTCGCGCTTGCTAGCATTGGCGCTCTCTATCTTCGCCATAGCGCTCTTGAAGTCTGCTTCGCGCTCTTTTCTCTGGAAATCTTTCAGCATAGCGTACATCTTGTCGTCTCTCTCGTCGTCTAGAGATTTCGCTCTAGTATTGACGTTGATACGAGATGCTTTGCCTTGGTTTTGCGCTATCTGACTGTTGGCTTGAGCCATAGCCACCTTGTGCGCTGACTCAGAATGTGCATCTACTATCATATCTGTCTCGATGTCGCGCATCTTCTGGTTGGAGTCGAGTACTCTGCGTATAGTGTCTCTCTTTGATTTGATTTGATTGATATACGAATTAATATATTTCACTATATCATTGATCTGCTTGTTCTTGCTCACTGCACTGCCGTCGATGTATTCGCACACTTCGCCTCGAGCAATAGCCACCTCGAGAGGTTTGTGATCAGAGACATAGACTTTGCTTACCGCTCCCATTGTGTCTAACACCATGTCTACATCAGTGTTTAGCCACCTGTATAGCGATAACATACTGTTTTCGTCTGCGCAAGCACCATTGTTAAACTTTATATACTGGTCATTGACCTTCTCGTAGCAGTCGCTCAGTTTGTTGAAATACCCTTCCAATATATTTAATATTAGTTGGTCTTTTTCACTGGCTGACTTTGCGTTTGTTTTCTGTTTTGACATTGTGTTTCTCTCCGTAGCTTTTTGAGTAAAGGTCTTGGGTTTCTTTGGTTTAGACTGTTTTGGCTTGTCTTCGATAGGCACTACCTTCTCAGGCTCTGGCTCTATAGGCTCTGGCTCAGGCTCAGTAGGCTTTACTTCCTCGATTTCGCCCTCGATAGGGTCTTCGATAGGGTCATCTATCACTACGAATGGCTCTGGCTCATCCTCTGCAGTCTCGCCTGGCACTATCTCAGGCTCTACAGGTTCGAGCACTTCTTCTGGTGATGCATCTGCTTGCTTGGCATTCAATATCTTGGCAATATTGACATAATGCTTCTCTACGTCATATACGGCGTTGATGATATCCAAAAATGCTGTATTTGGCGTAATCTCTATCTGACATCCCAGTCTGTCTGCTACCCTGCTAGCCAAAGTCCAGTCAGATGCGTCTGCCTCTAGCCCATATGTGGCTTTTAGCACTTTGGTCGCCAGTCTGTAGGCTGTGGAGTAGATGTCTTGCATAGTCTGATAGTATTTTTTGTTGTTTTTGCTGTAAAGTTTGTCATTTTTGCTGCTCACTGCCAGACTGTTAGGGTGCTGTACAGGATTGCTCTTCTCCAGCTCGATGACGTGCTTGGCGAATATGTCTTTCGCCTGATACACTATCGCCTTTTCACTGCTGATTGCCTGCAGTGCGAATGCGTTGGCGAGCCACTTGATGCTATTCTTTTCTAAGTCGCTGATATTGACACCAGCCAGTTCTTCACCTAATATCTCGTCATATACTGTAGCCAGCGTGTAAATGTCAGATTTGTTCTTGTTTAGCGGGTCTTTGCCGTACGCGGTGCATATATTCCTGACATAATCCCCCATGTCCTCGTAGTCGTGACTAGCGTCTCTGTATTGCGCTAGGGACTGAGCAGGCGCGTCGTTGGTGAGTTTGCCGTCAGAGTATAGCACACTGTTCCTCTGCACTACAGCAGGGATGATGTCTTGGTCATTCAGCACTTCGCCGAAGTCTATGGAGTCTATGACCCCCTGCGTGCGCAGGAATATCTTCTCTGCCATATAGACGTATAGATAGTCTTTCCAGTTCACATGGTCGTGCTGAGTGAATAATGTGTCGTGATTTCTCTGCACGATCTTGGCATATTCGCTCTCTTTGTCCTCTAGCACTGTAGACCTGATAGAACGCGCCAGCATCTTGGCATCAGGGAAATTCGCCTGATACTTGGCATTAGCGCCCGTCTCGAAATTCACATCAAAGAAATTAGTCGACGTGATACCAGTGACCCCCATCACAGTGGATACATACTTCATGGTAGGTAGACAGCCGTCAATGATAGAGTCGTATATGCTCTCTATCTTCTGAGCAGGCATTTTGTCGAAGTCGATGTCGCTGGCAGTGTGCTCCCCGGGAATGTATATAGTCTTCAATATCTTTCTCTTTTCTTCTACGCTTAGTGTCTTTTCTTCAGCCATAATCCCTCCTAAATATAGGAGTATTATATCACATTATAAAAATTTTTCAATACCTTTTATGAAATTTCTTCCAAAAATATCACATTCCGACACTTAATCCACCCACCATTAGCCAAAAGCTCGCCTGCCACTTGCTCCTATTAGCCAAAACATACTCATCCACCACCTGCACTCCATTAAAGCCCACTCATCTACCACCTATACTCCATTAAAGCCTGCTCATCTGTCAACTGTACCCTATTAGCCAAAATTTCACCATTTGTCGCCTACCCCCTACCTACCAAAAATTGCGCACTAATGTGCGCAATTTTTGGTTACATCATTCACTATCTCTAGTTCTTGACATCATACGCTATAATATTCACTACTCTAGTTTGTAATATTATTTACTAGCAATAATATTATTCACTAACTATAGTTTGTCATATTATTCATCAGTAGATGACTCAGGTGGATTGACATATACAGTGACAGTTTTGGTTAAATCACCATAAGTAACTTTTATCTCGAAACTAATTTGTTCAGTTATACTTGCTGGTATAGATAATTCATTACTATTCATCGTCACGTTACTAGAATTCTTATTGAATGTAAAATCACCACCGTCAATAACATCTATTTTATCATCTTTACTATCATCCCAGTATGCTATCTTGATGTAATTATGTAATTTTACTTTGTAGTTTTCGTCTGATGACACCGTATAATCAGACAAATTGATGTATATAGTGTCTAGGTTGATATCATTCTGCTGTGGCACGATGAATGCATTTACCTTATAATCCAAGACATATACCGTTTTAGATAAATTATATAATTTATTTGTATTAGTCTCTGTATATGTATAAGAGTATAACGTATCTTCAACATTTCCTCTATTTATTGTTTTATAGGATTTCTTATTTGTATACGAAGACTCGTACTTTATCCCTACATCATTCAGTGTTATAGTTTTGCTACTACCAGTTGGTGACGTTCCTGCATATGCTATCTTGATATCAGTCGCGCCTAGTTCACTAGCGCTATAGCCGAAGTCACGCACCAACGAATACTCTTTGAGAGTGACCATTTCTGTACTCTCTGGCACTATTCTAAATTCTCCAAATGTTCCGACCTCTATAGCATCTTTTACAGTTTCACCTATCTCTACCTTCAAAGAGAATCTGAGTTCATTAGTGAATGGTTTATTTAGTGTAATTGTATTATTGTTTATTTTAATTATACTATCACTAGTATCTTCTTTACCGTCATTGCATACACCAGTGAGTTTTGCGGTATACTTATTATCCGTTAAAGTACTACTACCTACAGTCAGCAGGCTGTTACCGTCTGTACCAAATATAAATTTACTAAAACTGGTGTCTTTTGCCTTAATGACGAATTCCTTTTGATTGATGATGAATATATTCCTATTGGATACCAGCACATAGTGGTCAAATGTGATATCACCTATAGTGATGCGGTATACCACGATTTGATTTCTATCAGTAGCCACATAAGGTAGTGTGACTTTTAGTCCAGAATAAGTAACTTCCCCTTGCAAGTTTTTCTGCTGTAGAGCGATATTTTTTCCTTCGCTCCATTCTTCATCTTTTAGCTTATCTAGCGCAGCATCGGTATCTACTATCTGATATTTTACCTTTGCTGTACCAGTTAGCGGTTTAACCCCACTACTGCCATCTAAATAGTAGTTGGTATAAGTTTTCTCATCCTTATTCATCTCAGTCGTCATAGTATACGCTTTGTATGGTGTGCTACCATTAGGACTATCACCGTTAAAGCCGAATATCTCATACTCACTGCCACCGTCAGCAGGGCTAGTACCACGATGCACCACCACGCCGTTGTATGTACCAGTATCTGACCAATTATTCTTCACTATAGTGACACTAGGATGCACGATCAGGGTGTATTCCTGATAATACTCGCCAGACGGAGTAGCCACACGCAGTGTTAGGTTCAATGTAGCGTCCACGTAGTCTGCCCAATCCTCTGTCTCATCTATCGCCAAAATGCCGTCAGTGACTGATGCTCCTTTCGCATTGTTACGCAATGTGTATACTAGGCTAGCACTAGAGATGTATTCGGACGTATAGCCAGTGTCAGAAGTGATATCATTGCTGTATTTCAGCAGAGTCACTTGAGCGTAGTTTTCGTCGCCATTGTTAGAGAAATTTATCTCATTCTTATCGTAGTCATTCAAGAATACATCCAATGTCTTGTTAGTAGCATATGGCATATCTATCACTAGATGATTTTTGACTAGGATATTATATCTAAATTTCAATACTTCTATGCCCTTCACACTGATAGCCACATTGAGTACTATGACAGTGTCTTGGCTGACAGTCTTGAGGTCAAACTTCGTGCCAGCGATATTGATATATCTCGATTGCATATCGGAGTTCATATCTTGATTATTCACTGTGTACACGCTGAGAGTAGTGGTGTATTCACTTGTGCCCTTGATAGTTATTCTTGGCTGTTTGTTGACGAAATCATTACCATATATATCCAGTCCGTCTATATTGCCATATATCTCTTCGTTAGTCTTGCCTAGAGATGTGTAGCCTATGGTGTAGCCTAGATCGTCAGGCACTAGGATGATGCTAATCACCCCTACATACCCAGCATCAGTCAATACGTGGATATTGTAAATACCGAAATTTTCAGCACCGTATCCACTAATATCTAGATTCTCGAATTTTATCTCAGTAGTTTCGCTATTCGCCTTATATATTTCGGTATAAGTCTTAGTGCCGTCTACATTAGTCTCCCAATACAATTTCACACTACCGCTATAGTCAGCGTCTCTGTACCACTTAGCCCACGCCTTGACGTCAGTAGTGGATAGCACTGTGCCATTGATCTTGCCGTCGGCGTACACTACTTTCTCGTACTTAGCGTTATTAGGACCAGTAGCGGTGTTGTTGTAGTTTTGGTTCAGGTAGTTGACTACTGAGCTCTTGATTTTGATATTATATACCACATTTAGACCAGTCTCGTTGTAAAATCTAATATATTCATTATCCGACATAGCCATATATGTGAATGTCTGGGTGTCAGTATTGTACAAGATATTCTCACTCGTCTCTATCTGTATAGCATTGATACCAGTTTGAACAAATATCTCTGCCAGCGTCAGACTGCTACCTTCAGTAGTCTCCAAGCGAGTATCGTGCAATGCCTCCAGCCCACTCAGCGATTCGTCGCGAATGCTGTTATAAAAATCATCTAATTTCCTACTAGTCTTTACAGCCACATATTCGCATGTAGCGCCGTCTACCAAGTACTGCGCATCCATACCATAAGTCGCAGGTATAGTGACCCATAGCTTGTATATCTCAGCGAAATACGTATTATCGCCAAATGGCACTTGTACAAATGGCACTTGTATGTTGAGACAGAATGTCTTTCTCATCGCACTGTGCGCGAATTTTATAGTACAGGTGCTCGCATCATAGCCTAGCAAATACCCTTTATAAGCATTGTCTGCGACAGTGACATTGAGGGCCATGCCTTGAATTTGATAGTTATTTTCATTTCTATACTTTATATTTACATAGTCACTCAATTTAATAGTAGACCCATTAGTGTTATCACCAGTTGTTATCGTAGCCTCTACAGCATTAACAGATGTTTCGCCTTTACTTTGTGTATAATCCATCTTATCACTAATGTTAGGATATACCACGAATGTGAATGTCTGTCTAGCACCAAATGATGTCTCGAAAGTATACTCTATATAAGTAGTCGCATTCACAGCACTAAAGTAACTTCCATCTACCACGTTCCCGCTCTTGTCATAGATAGATATTTCTTTCGTTTTTAATTTACCGTATTCATCAAGGAGCGTATTCTTGAAGTCATCAGCCAATACTTTTTCCAAGATGAAGTCTTTATCGCATTCACTACCAATACCCATGTTTATTGGGCCGGCATCTGGATTGATATTAGACTTAACATCAGACTTGAAATACTCACCTGGGGTTACAGTGACAGTCACGTCGATGACGAAATATTTTTCTATTTCTTCACTCAATATGTAATACAGATGCAGATGATATGTAGTCTCACTAGCCACTGGCCTGAATGTGACAGTATTACCATCGATAGCCATACGGTCATCACTATCATCACAGGTTATGTTATTGATTTCGATAGACTCATCACCATATGTCACTGTGAGTAAGTCAGCAAAATCAGCGTCTTCATCTGTGATAAGTTTCAGTTTGTACTCATAAGATATAGGGTCTTTAACTGCTTTTAGTTCATCTTCTACTGTTTCATCCACAGTCACTGTCACATCAGGCACTAAGGTAATGCTATAGTTGCCTACGAATACTATGTTGTTATTGATATTGATATATATAGCGAATTTGATGATATGAGTGCTATATACAGTCTGGAATGTAATTTCTTTACCAGTCAATACGCCGTCATTTATCTTGTTGGTATTGATATACTCAGCGCCGTCTACTGCCACCACTGTATATTCAGTGATAGCTATGCCATACTGATCTTTGATAGTGAGATACTCGGTTAGGTCTAAAGTCGCACTATCTTTCACTATCTGTCCATCGTCTTTACCTTCGAACGAATATTCCTTGTCGCTGACAGCCATGACATTGACTACGTACTTAGCGCTCCTGCCAGTGCTGGTAGTGATGACCAATGTCACTGTGCCACTGCCCATATTCATAAATGCGCTGTCGAATGTCACTACACCGCCGTCAATGTGCACTAGTTCGCTCACGCCTTGGTATCCTAATGTCTCATATGTACTATCCAGATACTGTACTTTAGCGGTGGACCCATGTATCACGCGCTGATAACTAGAGCCGAAACGGTCGTCTATAGCGAACATATTGATGCTATCGCCTGCTTTGACATTCTCTGCGCCGTCTGTGATAGTAGGATAAGTGACTATCAATTCCTCAGTAAGCTTTGCCACAATGGCAAAATCATTTATAAAGTAACTAATGTTCTCATACTCCACTTTCACAGTCAGAGTGATCTCAGCGCCGTTGCCCACATTAGTACCTATCGTGAATGAAGATTGGTCGTTGACATTCACGCTAATGATGTCTTTTGTAGCCAAAGTACTAAATATATGGTCAAAACTTTCTAATTGTTCGACTTTCGGTGACCCTATAGTGATAGTTACATCTCTAGTACCGCTCTTTATCTCAGAGTTTTCTACATAATCATATGTCAGTTTGTAAGATATAAAGTCAGTGATTTTATATGATTTACCAGCTTTTACCACTGCATCAGTAGATATAGTAGGCAATAGTGGTGTAAATGTGAATGTGTGGTCAAACGTCCACTTCTTGCCGTCATTCACTATGGTGACATTCAGAGTGACAGTCGTGTTTACTGATACGAATGCGTTATATATCAATTTACCATCGATATATTTCACATTGGTGTCATCAGCAGTGATATTAGATATATTCCAGCCTTCACCATCAACGACGAGTTTGCCACTCATATCTATAGCAGTAGCAGCAGTACCTTCGCTAACATTCAGACCAGCAGACATATCGTTCTCTATGCGGATATATAATTTCAGACTTTCGTCGCCATTAAAGTATACATATGTGTCTTGCGTGTTACTCTCTATCCAGCCAGCAGTGATAGTATTGTCAGTCACTGTCAGATATCCGCCATGTTCTATATTAATAATCTTTACTTCTTGGTCTGGCTCATCGTACGAAACATAATATTTTTCTTCTATATCGTATGCCTTTATCTGTACTAATTCTGAAACATCTTTACTATCATCCGGCTTCATTACATAACGGTTGTTTTCAGTATATTTAGTGATTAGTTCCACATTAGATTTGATCTGGAATTCATATTCTTTCAAACATATGCCGTCTAAATATATCTTGAATATATACGAGCCAGTATCCATACCACTGGTATCTATTAATATTGTATTCTCTGTGCTACCTATATCATCAGTAAAGTCTTGGTCATTTAATTTATATGTCAATATTACATTTTGGGCATTTTGTCTGATTATCAGTGTGCTATTTTCCGCAGTAGGAGTGATCTCTTTGTCTAAAAACTGTGCTATAGCGAAGGTCGTACCTTGATATGCTACATTAGTCTTATTATCACTGTTTTCTATTACACTGACAGGGCTCGAGAGAGTGATGTAGAGATATTTATCTTCAGCGAATATAGATGATGCTTTTACCTTCACTGTGACGCTGTCATTTAGATACTTATTATCTTTACTCAGCGTACCATTATTATCAAGTGTCACTATACCAGTGTAATCAGCCATTGATGTGCCGTTCACATCCACAGACTCTATACTAAACTCAATGCCTGCACCTGTCAATAAAGGTTGAACTAATGCAAGCAGACCTTGGCTACTAGCATACACTATCTCAGGATTACCAGCAGTGCCAATTTTGTCGCCTTTTATTTCGTTCTTTGGCACCTCTACATTGACATTTATAGTAGCGAATTTATTGATATTATCGACTGAAGTGATAGTCAATGCGCCAGTGCCAGATTTCTTGAATACTAGCACGAAGTCAGTACCATTAGATCTCACTTCGAAGTAAGTGCCGTCGCTACTATATGTATATGACTGATTGATAGCGTATTCAGGCGTGAAATGTATGTACTCTGCTAAGAAGTCAATATTGATGTCTATATCTTTACCAGTAGTGTCATTATTTATGTACATCTTGTAAGATGCAGTCTTACTCTCACTATCCCAAGTTGCCTCTACTTTGATGTCAGTGATAGCATTGTCGTCGTCTGCCACGCTGATGCCAGTCACTGCTCCGCTCAATATATTGATAGTCTCGCTTTCTTCTGCTTTGGATGTATAGTCATTGTATGAATAATTCAAGAAGAATCTAATGACAGTATCATCAGTGAAGCCTGTCAGAGTAGGATAATTCTTGATATCCAGAGTACATTTGTAGCAGTCGATATCCTTGATGTCTCCGCCAGCCCACTCGCCACTTGTGGTATATGGCTTTAATTCGCCAAAAGTTATCTCATTTGAGCCGAGTGAGCCTATCATGGTATTGCCATTGTAAGCACGTGCACTCAAGGTGTAATTAAAGTTATTGGCTTTGGCATTCTGCAATGCATATGCTAGAGCATTGATAGTGCCTTGGTCGCGGATGACCAGTGTAGGAGACTCTGGTCTACCCTCGCCAACGCTGTACTGCTCACGCAGTTTCCATGGAGTGGTGTGTAATTCATATTTGTCAGGCTCTGTATTATCAGGGTCGTCTGGGTCAGGCTCTGCTAGATTGACAGGATCTATTGGTGTAGGGTCTACATCAGGGTCCACTGGGTTTGGGTCTATTGGGTCCACTGGGTCTATAGGGTCAGTATTCTCTGGCTCCACGCCGTCTTCTGTCACGCCCTCGAGATAAATGGCGATATCGCCTATAGTATACACTGGGGTGACTTTGTGTCTGATGTGATTGCTAGACACCACACTGCCCACAGCCTCTGCACCAGAGTATGCTAGGTTGATAATGGATGTGCCAGTCGTGCCTGTAGTATTGTCAGGGTCGTCTATGTAATTAGATATTTCTATAGGTTCGCCATTTTTATCATATATCTTCGCGCCGTCTAGGCTAGAGCGCACTACTACGGCATATATCTGAGTGGTAGATATAGAGCCAGTCTTGCAACGTAATTGGTCTAGCACTACATTGTTGCCGTCCTTAAATCCTATGAGATAGTCACCATTGTGACGTACACGTGGAATGACGTCGAATGGGATTTCCTCTGCATAATTATCTTGACCGCTCGGTACGACTACGAAATACAATACCTTGCTGTAAGTATTGTTGGCATTCTCCACAGTGAGATAGTCTGCTAGCGCGACATTGCCCACGCCACTCTCGCCTATAGGGATGATGATGTCTTTGTTTATCTTAGCATCGACATAAGTATAATCTATACCGATATTGCTAATAGTCTTTTCGAATTTATTGTTATTCTCATTGATGACTGTCAATTTTAGTGACAGATTGGCTACATATCTGAGTGGAGTGATCTCGAATGTACGCTTGTTGCCCGAGCCGGAATAATTGATATCGAAATAGTTATTCACTATTTTGCCGTCGCCATTCACGAAAGTCAAGTACGAGCCAGAAGTGTTTGGCACTTCATTTACGAATCTTATTTCGTTTAGTTTTTGCTCTACTGGGGTGCCGTTTTTGTAGAGTTGGATGCCTAGATTGTATACACCAGCGTTCGGCGTGGCGTCGTTTAGCACTACCTTAGTCGTCTCGCCGAGTTTGAATTCTGGTGCAGAGCCGTCCATAACTATGCTATCCACGTCGATATTCTTCACTATGAATCTAATCTCGCTCACTACCATGCTATTCAGACGATAGTCACGCTCGACTTCTAGTTCTTCGGCTGGGCGGGAAGCCTCGAGTTCGTCTTGGATGCTATACGAAGCATATGTAGCCACTTTGATGACGAAGTCGCCAGCATGTTCGCCACGCACGTAGGATACGCCATTGTTGTCTGTGTATAGAGTGCCGTTTAGTTCTTCTTCATCCTTCATATAATACTCTACTATCTTAGGGTCCTTCTCTGAGATAGGATGATTGCTATATGCAGGATAGAACAATGGTGTCAGCTGATACTCATCGCCTACATTGATAGTGATAGTCTTGGTCTCGCCTATCTTGCCATTGTAATACGTCACACTGCCGTCAGGCTCGGTCACTGGGTAGAATCGGTTATTATTAGTGTCATTGGTGTCCTGGATAGACACTGCCTCTGTCAGTCTGTCCACGTATATGGTCAAGTTGTCAGGATATGTAGAGACAGTATTGTCAGAGTTGCGGGCTTCGATGACTACTTTGCCTTTAGACGAAGATGCAGAGATATCGCTCAATTCTTTTAGCCTGAAAGTAATCTCCTCATCAATATTGGTCTCATCCGAAGTAATCTCTATGAGTTCTTCGCCCTCCAATATGTGCAATGTGATATCTGTGACATTGACTTTCGTCGAGTCGGCAAAAACCTTGAATGACAGGTCATCCATGCTATTGTCCACATACATCTCGGTGCTCTCGAAAGTGAGTGCATTGGGCTTGTACTTCTTGTTAGAAAATTCGCCCTTGATAGCCAGCACACCAGCAGTCGCCCCGATCACGCCGATGCCTGACAGCATTACTATGCTTGCAATTTTTAGTATTCGTCTAAACATAACTCTCCTAATATTTCTCCTGCGTAAAAATAGTATTTGCTAAATATAAATAATTATATATATTTCGACCAATCATTGTCAACTTAATCGCGAATAATAATTAGAAAATTATTCAAAAAAATATTAATTAATATTAAATATATTATACCGAAAAAATATTGATTAATTAGTGTGAAAATAAATAAAAATACTGAGAAAATGGCATTTTTTCTCAGTATTTCGCATTTTTGACGCTATTTTTTATATTTTTTTTGATTTTTTATTTATTTTTTCAATAAATTAAATATTTTTATATATTCATCCACTGTGATATGCTCAGGGCGGACAGCAGGGTCTAGTGCCATCTCGCTCAAAACTGACAGCACGTGAGATTTGTCATACTCGCTGTGTGCGGTGAGATTGTTGACGAGAGTCTTGCGTCGCATGGCGAAGCATTGCTTGATAAATTCGCTAAAACTATCAAAATCAAAATCGGTCCTGTCGTCACGTATGTCTATCTTCACTATGCAGGAGTCCACTTTTGGCGGTGGAGTGAAGTTTGACTTTTTTACCACGCGGACGAGGCGCACTGACGCTATGCTCTGCAAGCACACCGATGTGATGCCGTAGTCTTTCGTGTCTGGCGGGCTGGCGAAGCGCTCGCCCACTTCTTTCTGCACCATTACTGTGATAGATGATATCTTGTCTCTGTGTTTGAGTAGTTTGAATACTATAGGTGTGGTGATGTAGTATGGCAGATTGGCGACGACTTTGATATGGTCAAAGTCATCAAACCACGCATCATCTACTGTCATAAAATCTTGCCACATTATTGTTAGATTGGGGTGATCTGCGCTCACCGCAGTGAGATAAGGCTCGAGTTCGCGGTCCACCTCGAATGAATACAGCCTGTCACAGCGCGACGCTATCTCAGCAGTTAGCGTACCTTCGCCTGCGCCTATCTCCAGCACTGTGTCTGTGTCGTCAATGTCCGCGTCCGAGACTATGGCGCGGAGCAAATTTTTGTCAAAAATGAAATTTTGACCTAAACTTTTCTTGAAATTATGATTTGTGTGTTCCAATTTTTTCCACTCACTTTTTTGTCGAAATTTATTGATTTTTTTGCACTTTTGTGCTATAAATATGTCATACAAAAGATAAATTAATCACAATACATAAGATAAATATCAATGTACAAAAGATAAATTCTGTTACATACATAAGATAAGTATCAAAGTACGAAAGATAAATTCTGTTACATACATAAGATAAGTATCAATGCACATAAGATAAATTCTCTAGATACATAAGACAAAAGTCGCTATTTTAGCGACTTATTTTTTTGTACACTTTTCTAGCATTATCATCCAGAGTCGCTACGACGTCATCAATGTCGAGTGACTTGATTTCAGCGATTTTCTCTGCCACCATACGCACATTTTTAGGATAATTCGTCGTGCCTCTGATAGGGCTGAGATATGGGCTGTCCGTCTCCATCAAAATATCTGAAATATCTATATTTTGTGCCACTTTTGTCAAATTTTTCGCATTTTTGAAGCAAATAGTGCCAGAAAATGAGATTTTTAGCCCCAAATTCACTATTTCTCTCGCCCACTGGTCGCTACCGCTGAAGCAATGCAATATCCCGCCGTCAGGGTAAGGTGCGTGCGCTCGCAGTACATCCAGGCAGTCGCCGTACGCGTCTCGGCAGTGCACCACTATAGGCAAATGGTGGCGTTTCGCCATTTCTATCTGGTCAGCGAAGACTGATTTTTGGATATCTTTATTATCATCGTGCCAATAATAATCAAGTCCTATCTCGCCCAGAGCCACTACTCTATCGTCGTCCAAGTACCGCTCGAGTGTGGCAGGGTCGTAGTCGCCAGCATTGTCAGGGTGATAGCCCACAGCGCAATACACGCATTCGTACTGGTGCGCCAGTGCCACAGCGTCCGCATTGGCGCGTGCGTCATACCCCACGCAAACAAATGCTGTGACTCCGTCTCGCGTGCAGTCTGCTATCACAGCGCGCGTATCAGTGTATTTCGCGTCATTTAGGTGGCAATGTGTATCTATCATATATATGATGTTATATCAAATTTTCTAAAAAGTCAAGCATCCTACCGACATAGAACACCGCTTGTCCGCATACATTGATGTATGAGTAGGATATGGATATTTATGATCACAGCCAGCATAGTGATGTTGCTCATCACCAGCCCGGCGCAGACTGTGATGCTGATGATGGGCGCCAGCGAGCAAAGCATAGAGATGTGCATAGAGTTTTTGGGCATATATGCTGTGTGGCTGGGGATATTGCAGATACTGGACGACACCGAGCTGAGCCGAAAGCTGAGCCAAGCATTGTCCAAGCCTATCACGTGGGTATTCGGGCACACAGACGAGGAGACGAAGAAAAATATCTGTCTCAACGTGTCATCGAACATACTCGGGCTAGGCAGTGCAGCCACACCGTTCGGCATCAAGGCTATGCAAGGCATGGATGACAAGACTGGCACAGCGACCAAGGCAATGATAATGCTGGTGGTCATTAATTCCACTGGAGTGCAGTTGCTCCCCACCACCGTCATAGGTATGCGCGCTATCGCTGGCAGTGTCAGCCCGTCAGTCATATTGTGGCCTACGCTGGTGGCGACATTCGTGCCGACTGCACTGGGGATATTCTTGGTCAAGGTTTGCTACCGCGACCGTCGCAAAAAGGTGCGCCATGGCTGATATACTATTCCCCTCCCTCATAATATTCGTATTCGTGTATGCCGTCATAAAGAAAAAAGACGCCTACGGCAGTTTCGTCAAGGGTGCTAAGGGCGCGCTACCACTGATTGCTAGCATTTTCCCGTACTTGCTAGCTATGTTTATCGCCATAGAATTATTCCGCGCGAGCGGGCTGAGCAGTATGCTGTGCACTGTGCTGTCTCCTGCGCTGGGCGTGCTAGGCATACCGAAAGAAGTCACCGAACTCATCATCATTCGTCCGTTTAGTGGCAATGCAGCGTATGTGCTACTGCGAGATATTTTCGCCAAATACGGCGTGGACACATATGTGGGCAAGTGTGCCAGCGTCATCATGGGTAGCAGTGATACTATTTTCTATGTATCCAGCATATATTTCGCCAGCACCAAGGTGAAGAAAACTCTGCTCACTATACCTATCGCCCTGCTGTGCAATCTGGTGGGAGCGGTGGTGGCGTGCCTGATGTGTCGACTGATTTGATAAAGAATAAAAAAATAAATAATTTATTAAATTTTAGCCATTTTTATGATGCACCAATATTGCGCTCCTGACATAGTATGACTTAGTGAAGGAGACATGTTATGAAATGTTGTAATTTTTGCAAACCAAAATGTCAAAATACACCATGTATATACTATATAAAAGGTCCCAGAGGAGCTACCGGTCCTACTGGCCCCACTGGTCCAGCGGGCGAAGGCTTGCGTATAGACGGCACTGTGGCTAGCAGAGCGGACTTGCCAGCCAAGGCAGAAAACGGCACTGTATTTATGGTGGGCGAAGACACTCCTAGAGAAGTGTGCATATACGACGAACGCACCGGTCAATGGATAAATCAAGGCAAACTGCAAGGCGAATGTGGCGCTACTGGTCCGACCGGTCCTGTGGGCGCTACTGGTCCTATAGGCGCTACCGGTCCTATGGGTGAGAAGGGCGAGCGTGGCGAAACTGGTGCCACCGGCCCAGAATTAATCAAGACAGCATACATCACTACCCTGCGCGACCCGTCTTTTGTCATGACGGACGACGGAGTCACAGTGGCTAGTGGTGCGCGCCTGCCTCTAAAAAATCTCAGTTACACCACTCACAATCCGCTAGTCACTCTAAATGCCGACGACAATACCGTCACTATCAATGAGATAGGCACGTATGAGATAATATTCACACTCAATGGTCATATAGTCAATAGTACACCTTACGACGTCAGTACAGATTTCGTGTCGGTCGGCTTTAGAGAGATAGATGCCGACACAGTGTACATCGGCGCGAATGCTTGGAGTAGCGACGGCACTCCGCAAAATATCACTGGGCTGGGTATACTGCAGATAATAGATGCAGGCAAATCTTTTGAACTGGTCAATCTGCATAAAAAGTCTCTCAAAATATACGGCGGTAACAAGCGTCAGACTTTGACCGACTCGTACTACACCACTCCTGTCGTCACTATGCTGATCAGAAAATTATTATAAAATATAAAAAATAATCATAAAAATACTAAAAAATTAATAAAAAATACCGTTTTTATCGTTTTTTATTGATATTTTCGATAAAAATAAAAAATAATTAATTAATTTATTAAAATTAAAATATTTTTTAGCCATTTTTATTAATTATCCAAGGGGGTATATATGCCTATCATTAACCAAGCATCACTGGCATCCAGCGTCACATCGCAGTCGGGGCAAAAGATATCTCTGACTACTGACAGCAATGTCCAGCGCACCACCAATGTCGATACTGACATTGTTTTGGTCAAATCGGCGAACAAAGACTACGCCATAGCAAATGACATCATCACAGTGACCACTATCATCACGAACAATACTGACCAAGACATTGATGACTTTAATATCACTGACACGCTCAGCACAGGTGCGTCGTTCGTGGCTGGTTCTGTGAAAATCGGCTCTGTGAATTATGCCGAATACGATCCTGTCGCTGGCTTTGACCCACCCATTACCATAGGTGCGCAAGGCGGTGAGATGACTATGTCATATGACATAGTGATAGACAGATATCTAGCCGTCGATGAAGTGTACAATAGCACTACACTGACCACTACTATAGACGGCGTGCAGTATTCTGTAGCGTCAAATAGCGTGGCCATGCCAGCATTGGAGAGCGGTATCACTATGCTAAAATCTGCTGACAAAAATGCTGTCAAGTCTGGTGACATTTTGACATACACAGTGCAGATATCCAATACTGGCACTGCCACCAATACCGACATAATATTCACTGACCCTATCCCGCATGGCACGACTTTCGTACCAAACAGCGTAACAGTAGATGGGATAGAAAAATCCGACTACCACCCAGCAGACGGTTTCGCTCTGCCAGACCTATCTCCGCGTGCCAGCGTCACAGTGTCATTCAAAGTACAAATTGATTAATAATAAATAAAAAACGCAGATTTTTTCATATTTTTCTGCGTTTTTTTGCGATTTTATTAATTTTTGACTTTTTATTATTAGTTTTTAATTTTATTTTTTATTATTGGTTTTTGTTTTTTTTATTCCTAATTTTTCCTATCAGGACGAACGCCGACATCAGAGCAATCACACATACTCCTAGCACCAGATACATCATCCAGACATCGACACTGTGACCGAAGAATGTCAGCGTAGCATCGAATGATTGACTGAGATTAGATACCACATCGGCAGGCAAGCCTTGCGCGCGCAATGCTCGCAAGACACCACTCATCATATGATGTCGCATCAGTCCTGTGCCATAAGTACCCGGCAAGAGCATAAGTACATTCCTTAGCCCAGCGCTAAACTGCGACAGTGGCATATATGCACCACAGACAAATCCGTACATAGAACTAACTAGAGTAGCGACAGCACTGATAGCGCCTTGGCTATTCAAGAATACACACACTATGCTCGAGAGCGCCGTACCAAACAGCACCAGCAGTGCGATGTCGACTACGCACAGTATTATGTCGCCAAATGACATATAAAATCCGACGACCGACAGATATATCAGCCCGACTGCGAATGCGACGTAGCACACTATGGCTGTGACGAACGCAGTGGACAGATAATAACTAAGATTGAGCGTAGACCTCCTGACAGGAGTGATAGTCAAATCCCTATAACTCCCTGTCACCTTGTCCTGCACCATTATCATATTGGCGCAAAACGCTATCGTCACGCAACTAGTCGCCAGTATAGACGAGACGAACCAACTCCCCGCGAAGCCATTGAGTAGAGACGCGGATATATTCACATCGGACGGCATCTGAGATATGATGCTGTCTGTGTATACGTTTTTCAGAAATGTCACGAACAAAAACAGCAATATCAGCGGAGTAATGAGTGACGAAAAGAACACGCTCTTGTCTTTGAAATACATTTTCGTGTTACGCTTGATTAATGCCCATAGTGTCATACGTTATCACCCTTCAAATCTTTGCCTGTGCAGGCAAGGAATACGTCGTCCATATTGCCTTTTATTACTTCGAAATTGTCAAACAAATCTTCGTGCGCTCGGATAAGGTCTGTCGCGACTTTGGTATTTTCGATAGATATTTTGTATCCGCCCACTATCTCTTGGTACGGCAGATTTAGTCTCTCCACATCAGATTTTGCCACGTCGTACAGCACGACGAAGTCGCCAGTGTATTTGTCCTTTAGGTCGATAGGCGTGCCTTCCGCTACTATCCGCCCGCTATCCAATATCACCACATAATCGGCGTCTGTAGTCTCCTCCATGTAGTGCGTGGTCAAAAATACCGTTATTTGGCTGTCATGGCGTAGTTTGTTTATCACATCCCACACCATTTTGCGCGTATGCGGGTCCAGCCCTGTCGTCGGCTCGTCGAGTATGAGGATTTTTGGCTTGTTTAGTAGCGCCCTAGCGAAATCTACTCTCCTCTTCTCCCCGCCTGATAGTTTGCCGAATGTCCTTTTGAGTAAGGGCTTGACATTTAGCAGTTTGTCTAATTCATCCAAGCGCTCGTCAAACTGCGCCTTGGTCAAGCCATACAAACTCGCCCTAGACTGTAGATTATCTCGCACAGTCAGCACTTTGTCTAGAGCACTAAACTGGAACACTACCCCTAGTTCGGACTTCACTTCGTCCAAATGTTCGTCCAAGTCCAGCCCGTCGATGAATATCTGCCCACTGTCTTTCGCCAAATGCCCACACATAATGGATATAGTCGTGCTTTTGCCCGCGCCATTCAGCCCCAGAAATGCATATAGTTGCCCCTTCTTGACACTGATATTCAGCCCGTTCACCGCGTGAATGTCTCCAAAACTCTTGTGCAAATCTCTAATCTCTATGATATTTTCCATAAATATGCCTTCAATATCAGATATTATAGCATAAATAATAAATATTCTCAATAAAACGTCAATGATTTTTCTTTTTTCTTTTTTGTTTCTTATTTCAAAATAAATCCAAAAATTAAAGAAAAGTGAAATAAAAAATGAAAATGAAAAATGAAAAGTGAAAAATGAAAAGTGAAAAATGAAAAATGAAAAGTGAAAAGTGAAAAATACAAACAAAAAAAATCCTCGCTGACGCTTGGATTTATTTTGTTTGGCAGAGAGGACAGGATTCGAACCTGCGGTACTTTTGGGTACACCCGCTTTCCAAGCGAGCACATTAGACCACTCTGACACCTCTCCATGCTCTAAATATTACGATGATGTATGGACACTGCTACTACTTCCCTGTGCAGGCGTAGTAGACTGACAAGCCCACTATGATCAGCACGAATAGTAATAAGTACTTTAGTTTCCGCAATATCTTCATACTATATGTAGTATATCATATGTGGAACAAAAATGCAATATTTTTGCACCAATTTGTCCACAAACAAAAATATCACTCTACATAGAGCACTATTATTCGTCATCTCAAACTAGTGTTGTTTCATTCAAACTAACATATTATTCTCTCAAACTAATATTTTCATCCATTCGACATCGTACCAAACAAAAATACCGACATAGTGTCGGTATTCTATACTTTCTAAAAGGATATACCAAGTTTATCTAATAAACTAACTGTCTCATTAGTCTCTTCACTCGTGGTCTCGTCTGTCGTGCTTGAATGTTTGTTGGCTAATTTGTCCAGATTCAATACATTTGCAGTAGCCCACAATAGTTTATTTTTCATAGCGTGAGCACCTATATTCATGTTATTTTTATCTCGCTGTAGGCTAGCTTCTTTGTTGTCTAACGCCTTTGTGGTAGCTATTTCTAGCTTGTTATCAGCAGCATGCATACCTATATTCTTGCCGTTCTTATCTTGTTGTAGGCTGGCTTCCTTATTATCTAGTGCTTTGACAGTGGCTCTTTCCAATTGATATTCAGCGGCATGCATACCCATATTCATACCATATTTATCTCGTTGTAGACTAGCCTCTTTATTATCTAATGCTTTCATAGTGACTAGTTCTAGCTTGTGATCAGCAGCATGCATACCTATATTTTCGCCGTCCTCGTCCTGTTGTAGGCTAGCTTCCCTGTTGTCTAACGCCTTCATTGCAGCTGTTCGTAGTCTCATAGAAGCGGCGATCATACCTATGTTCTTGCCGTCATCGTCTTGTTGCAGGCTGGCTTCTCTGTTGTCCAATGCTTTCATCGTAGCCTTTCCTAATCCATTATCAGCAGCATGCATACCCATATTCATACCGTATTTATCCTGTTGTAAGCTGGCTTCTTCGTTATCTAGTGCCTTTAGAACAATTTCTTGAAAGCCACATATACCAGCGGCATGCATACCGATATTCATACCCATTTTATCTTGTTGTAGGCTGGCTTCCTTGTTATCTAGTGCCTTCATAGTGGCTTCTCGTAATTTACATTTAGTGGCATGCATACCGATATTCATACCATCCTTATCTTGTTGTAGACTAGCTTCTCTGTTTTCCAAGGCTTTTATAGTGACTCTTTCCAGTTCGTATTCAGCGGCATACATACCTAAATTCATGCCATCTTCATCTTGAATAAGACTAGATTTTTTGTCATCTAGGATTCTTAATACGACTTCTTCCAATTCATTTTTGACAGCCAATCTGCCTAGAGCACCATCGTAGGCATACATGATGTCTGGATATTTGTCGATATATCTACATATTTTATCTTCATCGTTTCTGCGTGCAATCAGTTTACACACTTTGCTGTAAATATCCATAATTCGTTTTTCTCTTATTTTATCTAATAATGACATAATCTTTCTCCTTTCTTATGCATCCTGATTATACCCCCCCCCAAGCGATTTTGTCAATAGGGTTTTTGAAAATAATTAAAAAAAATATCGACACAGTGTCGGTATCTTATATTTTATTCTAGAAAAACTGTCATTTCCTTGTATCTTAATAAAAAAAATCACACCATTAGTAGATAATGTCGAAAATTCACAGTAGATAACATCGAAAATACATATTTAGTAGATATTATAATGACAAAAATATATATTTAGTAGATATTATAATGACAAAAATATATATTTAGTAGACATTGCGAGTACAAAAAAATCACACCTAAGTGTGATTTTTGATTTAACCTTTGTATGGTATGAATGGTTTAGCCTTTGTATGGTATGAATGACAAGAAATACAATATGCACAGCAATGCGATAACGCCCACGCAGATGTAGATCCATTTGGTGATCCTACCCTCGCGAGACTCAGACTTATTCTGCGCATAATAGCTATCTTTATTGCCAGTGATGGCGTTGGTCGTGTCGTCGCCACCATTGATCTGCATAAACACCAAAACTATCAGGGCGATAGCGAATACCGCCAGCAAACATATGATCACAGTACGCACGATAGGGAAAGTCTTGGCTACCCAATCGCTAACAGTACCGTCAGATGCTAAAATAAAGTCTAACATAAATCCTCCAATAAAACTGACATAGTCTAACACATTCACGAAATTATATCAAGCAAAATACCTAATTTCTCACAAATATTATCAAAATCAATATGGCGAAGAATATAATGACCAGCCACAGTTTGGATGCTTTGAACTTATCGTATTTTTTGTTCTCTTTCAGAAAAGCCTTTAGACTAAACAAAATAGCCAGCACGAAAAAAGCGCAAATGCCGATATACAGCAGATTTGACCAGCCTTTGACGAAATTAATGATGCCATACCACATTTCTTTGAACATACACATATAATAGCACATTTTCGCGCCGATGTCAATACGCCCAGTCCCATTTAGGACAAATTTTTTCAAAAGCCATACAATCACGTACTTATTTCATTCAGCATACATTGGTTTTTGATATACCACTCTATGATTGAGTATTTTCTGAATTTTTTAGGGGTAAACTCTAAATAAGAGAAATATAGGAGAAATACCATGAAACTACAACGAGCGGTAGCGATGAGAATTACCGATTTACTCATCAAAAATAATATGACTAGATATGCATTGTGCAAAAAAGTCGCGATGCCAGAGCAGACGCTCAAGAATATCATAGACGAGAGAAACAAAGATATACAATTATCCACTGTGGCAAAAATCGCTGACGGATTTGGGATGTCGATAGAAGAATTTTTTGCTGATGCTAAATTTAACAAAGATGAGTTAGATATTGACTAAATACAAAAAATCAGGCATATCATAATGCCTGATTTTTTCACAAAATATACCAAAACATACAAAAACGTCGCGAAATGGCATAAAAATATCAATTTTTTGATGTTTTTTTTAATTTTTTACTTATAAAACAGTGGTGTGCCGGTAAAATCTTCGTTTTTGGGCACATCCATGAGTGCCAGCAATGTAGGTGCGACATCACGCAGTGAGCCGTTGTTTCGCATAATTAGGTTACAATTATTTTTATCCAAAATGCTGAACATCACAGGGTTTAGTGTATGTGCAGTTTGCGGATTGCCGTCGGGGGTGCGGAGTTCTTCTGCGTTGCCATGGTCGGCAGTGATGCACGCAAAGTATCCTTTTTTGAATGCGGTGCTGACTATCTTTTTCACGCATTTATCCAGTATTTCCAGTGCCTTGACAGTGGCAGGATAATTCGCAGTATGGCCTATCATATCCGGATTAGAGAAATTCAGTATTATCAGGTCGTAGGCGTCTGACTTGAGCGCTTTGAGCGTCTGGGCAGTGATCTCGCGGGCGCGCATAGCCGGGTACTGTGCGAAGTCAGCCGTCTTGATAGTCGGGATGTGCACTCTGTCCTCGCCCTGCCATGGTTCTTCGCGCTGACCGTTCATAAAGTAGGTCACGTGAGCGTATTTGGTCGTCTCAGATATCTTCAACTGGCGCAGACCGAGTTTGGAGACATATTCTGACAGAGTGTTCTGCACTATTTGGTCAGAAAATATCGGTGTGATATGCTCAAAGTCGCCGTATTTCGTCATAGACAAAATGGTAGCGCCGACAAATGTGTCTTGGGTCACTTTCGCCAGCTGGCGCATCCTGTCCTCGCGCGTATTGTAGAATATGAATATATCATCAGCGCTAGGCTGGTGTTTGTCTAATGTGAACACATGCACAGGTGGGATATACTCGTCATACACCCCTTTGGCGTAATTGTCTTTCAGATATTGGATAGGGTCATCTATGGTGTCGCCTGTAGAAAACATCGCGTCGAAGCCCTGCTGAGTGCGGTCGAGGTTATTTTCTCTATCCATAGCGAAAAATCTACCGCCTATGCTAG
>CAYWFC010000001.1:58322-74630 GCA_964457935.1 uncultured Lachnospiraceae bacterium | reverse complement strand
AAAATCACTTGAGTGTATAGTTTTCCATAATGATAGCAAATCAGTGTGTAGTATAAGGAGGGACAAAAAATGTACACAATAGGTAAATTTAGCAAAATGACAGGCGTGCCTGCCAAAACACTGATTTGGTACGACAAGGAAGGACTACTAAAGCCAAAAAAGGTAGATGACGTCAATGGCTATCGTTATTACGACGACGAGAGCCTCAAAAAACTCATCGATATACGCTTTTGGCAATCAATGGAGTTTAGCATCAAGGACATCACTGACTTGTCACCAGAACTCATCACTGACAAAATCAAACTATTAAAGAGCAAAGTAAACCAGATATATTCCAATATCGACATACTAGAGCTCACGCGCGACAGGGCGCTGGACGCGAGCAAGGCTAACAGGACTATAGATATGTCCGTATTCTGCGCAGACAGAGACCAGCTACGTGGCAAATGGTCATACAAAAATAGCATAGAGAATTTCAATAATTTATTCCTATTCGACCAATCCGACGACGAAGATATAAATGATACATCTGCACCTGAAATATTATTCTTTGGCGCGAACAAAAAAGCCACCGATCTAAAATCTGTCTTTGACTACAACGACGACGAATTCACTATAGTCAAAGACAATGGTATTGCGTGCACATATTGGTGTTTTACATTGAATCAGACCAGAACTCTGGTGCTGTGCGAGAGACCTGACGCTGATGACAAGTCTAATGCGAAAATGAAATTCCACTTGTATCGCAGATGCAATGATACTCAGTATTCGTCTAGTGACATAAACTACTTGCACATAAAATATAGCGGTAACAAAGAAACCTCTAATGACATCATCCTAGACGAACGCCTAATAGGCTACTGGAAAATACACGATGTCACCACTGAGAGACAGATAGATACATACGTCAGTGTACCAAAGCAGGTAAATGCTAGTTTCATCATCAGACCATTCTTCGAGTGTCTCAGGATATATCCTGACAATACCGTCGCTATCATGGAGGACGACCATGGACTAGAAGTACGCATCGATGGCGACAATGTGAAAGCATTCAATGCCGAGAATACCAAAATGACTCTGTCTATGAGTGGCACGACAGAAGGCGAATTCTTCGTGGATGGCTTTTGGGGTAACAAAAAAGGTCAGTACAGAGAAATCGACGGCGCAGAATATTTGTTCTTGACGCTAGGTGATATGCCTGACTTGGACACGCAAGTACATGTATTCAAAAAATATTCGTCAGATGCGAATTATAATAATACTCTGAAAAATAACTAATATTACCTAATAAAAATGAAAAATAACTAATAAATAAAATTAAAAATAAAAAATATAAATAAATTAATTAAAAATAAATAAAATTAATTAATATTAATTATATTGCGCCCAAAATAGACAAATTTAGACAATATTAATGAAAAAATAAATTAATAATTTAATAATAAAAAAATAATAAATATTTTCGCTGTGATTTGATATGAAATTATTAATAACAGTTTGGGGATATTTATTATTTTTATTATCCTATAGTTTTTTGTCATTCTATAGTTTTAGAGATGCTTATTATCTTTTGTATTCACAGGTAATATATTACTATATCACCAGTACTGATATTTTGCGTTCTTAGGTCATATCATATTCATATAGGATTGCCCAATTTATCAAAAAGGGTTGATATTTCTGAGTGTATATGCTATAATGGCGCTGTAAATACAAGGAGATATGTATGAAAAAGAAAATATTGAGTTTTGTTTTTGTGATATGTCTATTCCTACCAGCACTCACTCTAGCTGGATGCGATTTGCTAGGACATACTCACAAATATTATACAAAGGATTATGACGAATATGGTCATTGGCAATATTGCTCCAAATGTGATAATTATTACTACGAAGAGCATATATTCGACGACGACTGTGACTATGACTGTAATGTCTGTGATTATTACAGAAAAGTGAACCATGACCTCGAATGGCGTTATGACGACGCCTCGCACTGGCAAGAGTGTTCTAAGTGTCACGCTCTCACAAATATCTTAGATCATCATTATGAATACCAGAGCGATGAGGCATGGCATTGGCTAGAATGTACTGATTGTCATTATACGATAGAGTATGATGCACATGACTATGACAATGTTTGTGATGATACATGTGATATCTGTCATCATACCAGAGATGTATCACATGATTATGTATACCACTACAATGACACAGAGCATTGGCAAGAGTGTACTGAATGTAACGACATCACAGCACATGTAGCGCACGAATACGACGACGCATGTGACGCTACATGTAATAGTTGCGGATACATTAGAGATATTACTCACGATTATGAATACAAATACAATGACGCAGAGCATTGGTACGAATGTACTACCTGCCATGATACTACTGAGCATGTGGCACATACCTACCAATACGAGCATGACAACAACCACCATTGGCAAGAATGTACTGTTTGTCATCGTGAGACAGCACATGTAGCGCACGACTATGACAATGCTTGTGACACTACATGCGAGACTTGTGGTACTACTAGAGAGATTACTCACGCCTATGTTTATCACAGTGATGATAGCGAACATTGGCAAGAGTGCGACATCTGTCACGATACTACTGCTCACGTAGCACATGACTACGACAATGCATGTGATACCACTTGTGAGACTTGTGGCAAGACCAGAGAGATTACACATGCTTATGAATATAAGAGTGATGATGACGAACACTGGCAGGAGTGTGAAATCTGTCACGACACTACTGCGCATGTAGCACATACTAACGAATACATGAATGACAGTGACTGCCACTGGGAAGAATGTACTGTTTGTCATCGTGAGACAGCCCATGTAGCGCATGACTTTGATAATGCTTGTGATACTACATGTAATATTTGTGATTATACTAGAGAGATTACACATGCTTATGTTTATCACAATGATGAGAACGAGCATTGGCAAGAATGTGATATCTGTCACGACACCACTGCTCACGTAGCGCACGACTACGACAATGACTGCGATGACACATGTAATACTTGTACATGGACTAGAGAGGCATCGCATAATTTGGTACACGACCACGATGACACTCAGCATTGGTCAGCATGTACCAAGTGTGATTATGAGACTGAGCGTGTAGCGCATGATTACGACAATGCATGCGACAAGATATGTGACACGTGTGGCAATACTAGAGTGGTCACACATAATTATGAACTCAAGTACAACGCACTACACCACTATCAGCAATGTGCAATATGTGGCGAGCGCAAAGAAAAAACAGCGCATACTTTTGAAGGGATGAGTGTTACATGTAATGTATGTCATTATGAGGAGTCCAAAATCATATATACTTATGATTACACCAACCAGATATACAAAGTATCAAAGCTCGCTGAAGGCAACAATAGCAAAGAATTGTTCATCCCAGAGAGATACGATGACGGTGTGCATGGTGAGCATCCTGTGGCATATGTGCGTTTCGAAGAGGATGCTAACCTCACCAGCATCACTATACCAAAATCTGTGACTTACATATCTGCTTCGATACTCTATCGTAACCCAAATTTGGAATCAATCACTGTAGATGTAGGCAATCCTGTATACCACAGTGTGGATAATTGCGTAATAGAGACGGCGACCAATACTCTCGTCGTAGGGTGCAAAAACTCTATCATCCCTAACACAGTGACTAAGATAGGAAGTGAAGCATTCAGAGGCTGTACCGCCCTGACTGAGATCGCTATACCTAGTAGTGTGACAGAGATAAGTAATTCCGCATTCTACGGCTGTACAGGGCTGACTAGCATCACTCTGCCAGACGCTGTGACAGAGATATATCATAGTACATTCTATGGCTGTACTGCTCTGACTAGGGCAGTTTGGAGTGACAATCTAACGTCTATCGGAAGCAATGCATTCAAAAACTGTTCAAGTTTGTCTTATATCACCAATTCTACCGCTTTGACCACTATAGGCAATGAGGTTTTCTCTGGCTGTAGCAGTCTTACTAAGGTCCTCATAGGTGAGAATGTGACTAGCATAGGCGAAGGCGCATGGGCGTATTGCCCTAATATAGAAAGCATGTATGTAAATAACGCCAACAAAGTATACACCAGCTCTAATCAATCGTATTCTAATTATGAAAATGTGCATTGCATATTCGAGCTATCTACTGGTAAATTGATCGCCGGGTGCCAAAAATCCAAAATACCTGACACACTGGCGAAAAATGGTGCGAGAGTGAAAGAGATAGCACCACAGGCATTCCGCGGTCAGACAAATTTGACTAGCATCGCTTTGCCATTTTATACAGAAGTTATAGGCGAGTATGCATTCAGTGACTGCACCGCGCTCACTAGCATAGATATTATGTATTTCTTACACGAAATAAATAAATATGCCTTCTACGGCTGTACTGCCTTGACTGAGATTAGCTTCCGAGGAAAGTACGCTATCGTTGATGAAAAAGGATTTGGTGGCTGTACCGCTCTGACTGATATCAAGTTCTGTAAAGAATTTAATTACTTGGCCATGAAGACTAATGATGTATTCATCGACTGTCCAAACATCTCTAGCATTACTATGACAGCCGAGAGTGCGCCAGGCATCACTACAGACTCAGGCCAGCCAAATGTGGGCAATAGTTATTGCGAAGGCAACTGCCTGATAAACAAAGATACCGCTGACGATGGTTCCGCTGAATACGAAATAGATCTCGCATGCAAAACATCTGTCATCCCTACTGACGAGAATGTGAAGGTCATAGATAAATATGCATTTAGTAATTGTACAGAATTGACCAGCATCACTATACCTAGCAATATCACTGAGATAGGCGAGTATGCATTCAACGGCTGTACAGGTCTGACTGATGTCACTATATCTGGTGACCTAGAGAGCATAAATAAGTACGCATTCAACGGCTGTACTAATCTAAAGAATATCAATATTCCAAATACTGTAACGAGTATAGGCGAGTATGCATTCTATGGATGTGAGAGTTTGACTGAGATCACTATCCCAGGTAGCGTGCAGAATATTAATAAATATACATTCTATAAATGTACCAGTCTGACTAGTGTCACCATATCTGACGGCGTGACTAGTATCGGCAGGAGTGCTTTCTCTGGCTGTACAGCGCTGGCTAATGTAGACATGGCAGACAGTGTGACTAGTCTAGATTTGTACGTATTCAACAATTGTACTAGTCTGACAGACCTAAATCTATCGAGCGGTGTGACTGAGTTGCCAGATTATGCATTCTACGGTTGTACTGGTTTGACTAGCATCGCTATACCTAGTACTGTGACTAAGATAGGTAAATATGTATTCCATGGATGTAACAATGTGACTACTGTCCACATACCTAGTAGCGTGACTACTATAGGGTGGAATCCTTTCCTATTCTGTGACAAAATAACACAAATCACAGTAGACGCGGACAACACTTCATTCCGCGTGTCCAATAGCTGTCTCATTGATATTAAGGACAAAAGACTCATCTATGGCAACGAATACTCTGTCATCCCTTCAGACGGCTCTGTGACTCTTATTGGTTACTATGCTTTCGCTGGGATAGACTTCCCTCATACCGAGATCACGATACCTAATGGTGTCACTGAAGTATCTGATTTGGCTTTCTATAAGTGTGAAAACTTATCCAGTGTCACTTTGCCAGACAGTTTGACTACTATAGGATACAAGACTTTCTATGGATGTACTAGTTTGACTGATATCACTATACCTAGCGGTGTGACTAAGATAGGAAATTATGCATTCTATAACTGCTCAGCACTCACCAGCGTCACTATACCTGGTGGTGTGAATATTATATATGAATATACATTCAAAGGCTGTACAGGGCTGACTAGTGTCATCGTATCTGACGGTGTGACTAGGATATACGAGTATGCATTCTATGGCTGTGAGTCTTTGGAGAACATAGTACTACCAAAGAGCATAACTAATATTAATAAATATGCATTTGACTACAGCGATATCTCTAATATATACTACCTCGGCACTGCTGAAGAGTGGAGCAAAATCACCATCCAGACTGGCAACATTATGTCTGATGATGTCATCTACTACTACAGCGAGACCCAGCCTACTGTATCAGGCCACTACTGGCATTATGTAGACGACGTCGTGACTGTGTGGTAATATATACCGATTATGATATGACAAAAAATACTTTGAGAAACACTCAAAGTATTTTTTATTCGGCGATATCTTATTTATTTTCGGCAATGTATTATTTATTTTTCGCGATATCTTATTTATTCTCGACAGGCTAGTCTAATCTTTGATATTCTCCCAGCTAAAGCCAACTCTGCCGAAGTGGCCGTAGCAAGCAGTGCGCTGGTATATCGGCTGGAGCAAGCCTAATTCAGATATGATATTGGCTGGACTAAAGTCAAAATTCTCCTGCACGTAATCATATATTTCGCTCAATGGGCGTCGCTCTGTACCAAATGTGTCGATATTGACAGAGACAGGACTAGACAGCCCGATAGCGTATGATACTTGTATCTCGCATCTATCTGCATACCCATGAGCCACGATATTTTTGGCGACGTATCTAGCGTAATACGCCCCTGACCTATCCACTTTGGTCGCGTTCTTTGATGAGAAGCACCCACCGCCGACGCGCCCTACTCCGCCGTAAGTATCTACTACTATCTTTCGCCCCACACAGCCACTGTCGCCGTACGAGCCCCAGATAGTGAATCTCCCGCTAGGATTGATGATGATATGGGTGTCCACTGCGAGAGAGCCGTATGCGCGCAATACTTCGTCTATGACGTTGCGCTGGATGATTGCTTGGATTTGCGCCAAAGTCAGATTTTTGTCATGCGAGACGGACACCAATACTGTAGCGATACGGCATGGGTGGTCGTCATCGTACTCTACAGTGACTTGGCTCTTCGCGTCGGCAAAAAAGTCTGTCCTAGTGCGTCTGAATTGGTCGTATTTTTGCATCAATTTATGCGCCACCACTACAGGCAACGGCATATATTCGCTAGTCTCGTTGGTCGCATATCCATACACCATACCTTGGTCGTTCGCGCCGATGTCGTCTTTTACGACAGCCTGATTGATGTCCGGGCTCTGCTCGCTGATTTCTTTGACAATAGTGAAGTCGTGCGTGTAGCCGATGTCTCTCAGCACTGCCTGCGCTATGCCGTCGTAGTCAATCTTCGCTGTCGTGGTGGCCTCGCCGTAAACGAACAGATTGTCATTCTTTATGGCGCACTCCACAGCCATTTGCGAGGCTGGGTCTTGCCTCAGCGCTTCGTCCAAAAAAGCGTCTGCGATCACGTCGCATGTTTTGTCAGGGTGTCCTATATTGACACTCTCACTGGTGATTAATCTTTTCATATTCCTCTTCCTTGTGTATATATTTCCATAAAGAAAAATCCCGTCGTTGCCGACAGGACTGATTTTGATATATATCCCATCGGTCAGCCTTTAGCACCTTACGTTATGCAGGTTGCTGTGTGGTCATCGGGGCTGTCCCTCGCACACTCTTTATGGATACAGATATATTATACCATTGCGCGCAGAATGTCAAACATTTCTTGCTATGTTTGCCAAAAAAAATAAGGGGCGTGTCATCCCCTTATCCACTATCTGAATAATATGGGGCATATTATCCCCTTATCTACTTTCTAAATAATGTCTCGTAAATCATCTAGAATGGCTATTACACACGCTCTGACGGCAAAACCTTATCTAAATAATATCTCGTACAATCTATCTAGGTCGTTAGGCGAATAGTAGTCTATATATATCCTACCTTTGGTGTCGTTGCCTATGATAGATACTTTCGTGCCGAGGCGCTTTTGCATACTGGACACGAAGTCTGTGAGCTCGGCGGACAGGTGGGCTTTGGCTTTTTTCTTCTTGCCATCGCCTGTGAGCTCGGCTATCTCGCGTTCTAGGTCACGCACTGTGAGTTTGTTTTGAGCCACTTTCTTAGCCAGCAATAACTGTGTGGTGTAGTCTGACACTGCCACCAGACACTTCGCGTGGCCGAATGGGATTTTGCCTTTTTCGACCATTTCTATCACTTCTGGATAAAGAGACAGCAGGCGCAGTACATTGGCTACGCTACTACGGCTCTTGCCTAGTCTATCTGCGACTTCTTCCTGAGTGATGTCGTACTCGTTCATCAGTTTGCGTATGCCTTTTGCCACTTCGATAGGGTTCAGGTCCTCACGCTGGAGGTTCTCTATGATACTAATCTCGGCGATTTGGCGTGGAGTGTAGTTCTTCACTATGGCAGGGATAGTCTTTAGCCCAGCCAGTTTGCACGCGCGGTAACGGCGCTCGCCTGCGATGATCATGTAGCCGTCGTCGCTCTTATTCACTATGATAGGCTGTATCAAGCCATGAGTCTTGATAGACGCGCTCAGTTCGTTTAGGCTCTCTTTGTCAAAAGTCTTTCGTGGCTGTTGCGGATTGGCAAAAATCTTAGCCATAGGTATCTCTGTAGGGTCGCCTTGGGCTTTGATGTATTTGTCCACGTCGTTTTGTGGAGCGGGGGTAGGCTTAGACACGTACTCTTTGTCAGACAGTTCTACTTCCTTGTCGTTCTCGTCGTCGTATATGGCGAGCAATGCTTCTAATCCTTTTCCTAATCCTTTCTTCATTCGTTGTCTCCTTATTGTCTAGATATAAACTCATCAGCGAGTTGTTTGTATGCTATAGCGCCCTTGCTCTTCGGGTCATACAGCGCGATAGGCTTGCCATGGCTAGGTGCTTCTGCCAAGCGGATATTCCTAGGGATAGTGGTGTCGTACACCTTCTCCTCGAAGTACTTCCTAATCTCGGCAGATACTTCGTTCACTAGGTTGCTACGATTGTCTTTCATAGTGAGTAGCACGCCCTCTATCTCTACATTTGGGTTGAGTTTCTGCTTCTTGATGAGGCGCACAGTATTCATCAGTTGCCCCAGTCCTGCCAGCGCCAAATATTCGCAATGTATAGGTATGAGTATGGTGTCTGTAGCAGTCAATACATTGACCGTCACTAGCCCGAGCGATGGCGAGCAGTCTATGAAAATGTAGTCATAGTCAGCCACTATAGGCTGGAGCGCCTCTTTGAATATCATCTCGCGCTTCTTCATATACACTAGGTCCACCTCTGCACCAGCCAAATCTACTGTAGACGGCATGATGTACAGCCCGTCCACTTCGCACTGGTATATGGCATCACGAGCGCTACATTCGCCGATTAGCACTTCGTACACTGTGTTCTTGCCTTTCATATCATCGTAGCCTACAGACCCCGAGGCGTTGCCTTGCGGGTCCATATCTATTATCAAAACTTTGTAACCTTTCAGGGCGACAAATGTCGCTAGATTGACGCATGTGGTAGTCTTGCCGACACCACCTTTTTGGTTAGTAAAAGACACTATTTTGCCCATATATACTCCTTCATAAAGTGATTATAACAAAAAAATCCAAAAATGTGTAGTATTTTTGCATATTTTTTTATAATGGTTGTGTTTTTGGTTTGTTTTTGTCGCGCGGGTACTGTTTTGGCGTAGGTTTTACCTTATTTATCAGCACAAAAACGCGATTTCCTTCATCTGCTCCGAGATTGATGTGCTCTATGCGTGATATCTCTCCGCCTAGCACTCGGATAGCGTGGCGTGCCTGCTCTATCTCGTCTAGGGCGTTCTCAGTCTTGTACGCTATCATAGTGCCACCCACCTTTACGAACGGCAAGCAATACTCTGCCAGTGTGGACATATTGGCGACGGCGCGCGACACGCACACGTCATATCTCTCGCGGTGCTCAGTGCGAGCCAAATCCTCCGCGCGTGAGTGGATAGTGGTAGATGTGATGTCTAGTTTGGTCGATAATTGTCTAAGAAACTCTATGCGTTTGTTTAGGCTATCCACCAGAGTGATGTCTAGGTCTGGGCGTGCTATCTTTAGCGGTACGGCAGGAAATCCTGCGCCAGTGCCCACGTCTATCACTTTCGCCCCATACGGTATGAATGACTGCGGTAGCACGCTGTCTAGAAAATGCTTGGTATACACAGCGTCGTGCTCTGTGATAGCGGTGAGATTAACGTGCGCATTGTACTCCACTAGGTACTCGTAATAAGTCTGAAATCTACTCATCATCTCGGGAGTGGCGTCTATGTGTGCGCGCGTGGATAAATCGTGCTGTATATTCATCGCGTCTCCTTTAGTTTGAGATACACCATTAGGACATTGATGTCCGCTGGCGACACGCCCGAAATCCTACTCGCCTGACCGAGTGTGGCAGGGCGGATGTTGTTTAGTTTTTGGCGTGCTTCTAGGCGCAAGCCTTTTAGGTCATTGTAGTCAATGTCAGACGGCAAATAATGCTCCTCTGACGACTGTTGTTTGGCTATAGTGTCATTCTCGCGAGCGATGTAGCCGGCGTATTTGGTCTCAGTATTGACGTATTCGAGCACGTCGTCGTCTATGTCGGCGAAATACCCCAACTCTGCTCTGATGTCGAATATATTGACACCGTTTCGCTTGACCAAATCACGCAAAGCAATGCCTGCTCGTGCTGGTGTCTCGTCGTGGCGTACCAAAAAGTCATTGACCACCTTAGGTGACAGCACAGTGTCTAACTGCGACAGCACGCTGTCTATAATGGCTTTTTTGGTGACAAACTGCTCATATCTCTCATCGCCCACCAGCCCGACATCTCGACCTATCTGAGTGAGGCGTATGTCGCAATTATCTTGGCGCAATACCAGTCTGTGCTCTGCGCGCGCTGTCATCATACGGTAAGGCTCGTTTGTGCCTTTGGTCACTAGATCATCTATCAGCACTCCGATGTAGGCTTGGTCGCGTCTCAGCACCAATGGCGCTTTGTGCTCCAGCATTAGCCCGGCATTGATGCCTGCCATTAGCCCTTGCGCGCCTGCTTCTTCGTATCCGCTAGTGCCGTTGATTTGTCCAGCGAAGAACATACCGCTGATGTCTTTGCTCATCAGGCTAGGGTACAGCCTAGTGCTGTCTATGCAGTCGTACTCTATGGCGTAGGCGAAGCGCATTATCTTGGCATGCTCTAGCCCGCGTATGCTGGCATAAAACTGTCTCTGCACGTCTACAGGTAGCGAACTGCTGATACCTTGGATGTACACTTCATGAGTGGACGCGCTCTCAGGCTCTAGGAAAAACTGATGACGCTCTTTGTCCGAAAATCTCATTACTTTGTCTTCTATACTAGGGCAATACCTAGGGCCTATGCCTTTGATAGTACCGCAGTAGAGTGGTGCGCGGTCGATATTACTCCTAATGATGTCGTGAGTAGTCTCATTGGTGTAGCCCAGATAGCATATGTGGGTATTCGGTATCTTGCCCTTGCCCATCTGGCTAAAATGCCCGCGTATGTCGTCGCCCGGTTGCTCCTCAAACGCTCTGTATTCTATGGGCTGTCCGTCTATGCGGGCTGGAGTGCCAGTTTTGAATCTACGTATCTCGAAGCCCAGTCTGACCAGTGATTTGGTCAATTCATTCGCTGGCTCGAAGCCGTTCGGACCTACATTTTTCGAGAATTCTCCCACCACTATGCGCGCATTGAGGTATACCCCTGTACACAGCACCACAGCATCGCACTCGAATGTCTCCCCCATGGCAGTGCGTACGCCAGTGACGTGACCGTCTGATACCAGTATGTCTACCACTTCGGCTTGCAAAATATCGAGATTTGGCTCAGTCTCGAGAGTGTATTTCATATTTTCGTGATAACGGACTTTGTCCACTTGCGCACGCAGGCTCTGCACAGCAGGGCCTTTGCCTTTATTTAGCACGCGCAGTTGTAGTAGAGATTTGTCCGCATTGATACCCATCTGACCGCCTAGCGCGTCTATCTCGGACGCCAGTTGGCCTTTGGCGGTACCGCCTATGCTAGGATTGCATGCCAAAAAACCTATGCTGTCCAGATTGAGCGTAGTCATGAGCGTCTTGTGTCCCATACGGGCGAGAGCCAGCCCAGCCTCACAGCCAGCGTGCCCTGCCCCGATAATGATAACTTCGTATTTCATATACGATATATTAGCACATCGCGACGAAAATATCAATAATACGAGAGAATTTTGAGCATTAAAATCAAAATTTTGGAATTATAATTGACAATACGTGCAATTATTAGTATAATAACACAGCAAAGTATTGCGAATATATGAAAGGAGAGAGAATATGAAACAAACTTACCAACCAAAGAAGAGACAACGTAACAAAGTTCATGGCTTCAGAGAGAGGATGAGCACATTGTCTGGCAGAAAAGTATTGCGTAGACGCAGAAACAGAGGTAGAAAGAAACTTACCGTCTAATAGGGAAACACTATGTTATCAAAGACTAATAGATTGAGAAAAAACAAAGAGTTTTCTTATGTTTACAAAAAAGGCAAGATGCTACACGACAAGTACTTCACTGTGCACTACGTGTACACCAATCTGCCTTATCCCAAAATAGGTATTTCCGTCAGCAAGAAGGTAGGCAATAGCGTAGTGCGTCACCGCGTGAAAAGGCTTTTGAATGAGGCTATTCGACCTATCATTTCGGATATTGTAGTCAAAAATTATGTCATCACTGCTAGAGATAGCATAGTGGATGCGGATTATCGCACGCTATGCGCACACTTGAGAGACACATTCGCTAAAGGTGGGCTGTATCATGGCAGTGATTTATGATATTATCAGGATATTGTTGATGCCTATAGAGCTCATCGTGGTGGGCTGTATCTATATCTACAAGGTGTGCCTGTCACCCATATTCGGGGGACATTGCGCATATATGCCGACTTGCTCGACGTATGTATTGCGTTGCATTACGTCGTTCGGGCTGATTAGAGGCGGAGTGTATGGCGCTAGACGGCTGTGTAGATGTCGCCCAAGGTCAAAAGGCGGATATGACTTTGTGCCATTAAATATTAAAGGAGATTTCAAATGGGTATCTTAGGTCAAGTGTTGTGCATGAACAAGTTTTGGAATTGGTCTATCGGGCTATTCGTAGATTTGTTCAAAAACTACGGCTGGGCTATCATAGTATTCACTGTAGCGTTGAAGTTGATATTGTCCCCATTGGATTTTTTGCAACGTCGTGCTACTATACAGAATAGCCGTATGCAAGCCATAGTGCAACCAGAGATAGAACAGATAAACAAAAAATACAGCGGTCAGCGTGATGTCATCAATCAAAAGACTATGGAAGTGTACAAAAAACACAATTACAACGTCACTGGCACTTGCTTCATCATGCTGATCAATATTGTCATCACTTTTGTAGTGTTTTTGACACTATTTAGCTCGCTAAACGGTCTAGCAGACAGACAGTTGGTCAGCCAGTACACACAGCTAAAGTCAGCGTACGAAGTGGCTGTGACTGAGGGCGCTGACACAGACACTGCAGTGCTGGATGCGTGGGATGAGTACAAAGACGGCAATAGTTGGCTGTGGATAAAGAACGTGTGGATAAGCGATAGTAGCAAATCACAGTTCGTGTCATACAACGAATGGTACAAAAAGTACAAAAAGACAGACGAATACAAGTCTGCTATCGAAGGCAAGAGTGACGAAGAGATAGAGACTTTTGGCACTGAGTTGAGGACAGAATACGACACCATCAAGGCTATAGTAATGTCTCAAAAGTCCAACCAAGGCTGGAACGGATATTACATCCTAGTAGTGCTGGCTGGCGGTGTGACATTCTTGTCCCAATGGATCACATCTAGAGCGTCTAGAGTGCAGACTAAGTCCAAAGATGGCGAGATCAAGACTGCGCAGTCTACAAACTACATGCTGATGTTCTTACTGCCAGCGACCATGGTAATATTCGCTGTGACGTCAAACTCAGCATTCTCGCTGTACCTGATAGTCAACTCAGCCATGACGTCATTGATAGGTCTCATCGCGGGCAAAGTGGTGAACAAGTCAGACGACGCCGACAAAGGTGGCAGGTCTATCACTATCACCAATACCAAAAGTAGCAATGTAGTGAATTATAGCAGAAACTACGTCCAGCCTTCTCAGACCAAAGCCGAGCGCAAACGCAAAAAGGCAGAAGACAAGGCGAACAAATATTTTGGACAAGGAGATAAAAAATGAAACAACACGAAGTAGTAGCAAAGAATGTCGAGACAGCCATAGCACAAGGCTTGGCTGAACTCGGACTGTCTAGAGAAGAAGTAGACATCAAGATAATAGACGCAGGCGGTATGTTCAAAAAGGCACGTATAGTGCTAGAATACACCCCAAAAGAGCCAGAATGCACATGCGCTGATTGCCATTGCGACGAGGGTGAGCCTTGCACATGCGAGGACTGCGAGTGCGACTGCGAATGCTGTCACGATGCAGAATGTGACTGCGATGACTGCCACTGCGATGATTGCGAGTGCGAAGAGTGTCATTGTGACGAATGTCACTGCGACGAAGAGTGTGATTGCGGATGTGCCGAGGACACTCAGCCTGTCAAGGTAGTCAAGAAGCCTCGTACATTCAAGCCTGTGGAGAAAAATCCCGAGCTCGAAGAACGTCTAAAAGAGTTTTTGAATGGTCTAATGTTCGCTATGAAGATTAGGGGCAGTGTGACTTGCTCATACAGCGAAGACGCGCTCATAGTAGCAGTCAATGGCGACAATGTGGGCAAGTTGATAGGCTTTAGGGGAGAGACCCTCAATGCTATCCAAGCCATATTGACCAGCATAGCGCGCCACACACCTGAGCACACCAGAGTGATATTCGACGTGGAGAATTACCGCGAGAAGAGAGAGCGCACTCTGATAGCTTTAGGCAAGAAAATGGTCAAAAAGGCGCAGATGACTCGCAAGGAAGTACATCTCGAGCCTATGACACCTTATGAGAGGATGATCATACACACTGCATTGCAGGAGTACACCGACATCACCACAGACAGTACTGGTGTAGGTGACCGCAGACACATCGTCATCAAGGTAATCAAATGAATACTATAGTGGCTATCGCTACCCCGCCCGGAAAGGCTGGTGTAGGCATAGTGAGATTGAGTGGAGACAGGTCATATGACCTTCTCCATCTTTTAACTCACAGCGACAAAGATTATCAGCCTAGAGTACTGTATAGGCAGAGAGTGTACATCGAAGACTACAGCGATGACGCTATGGTGGTGTATTTTCGCGCGCCACAGTCGTTTACGGGCGAAGATGTGGTGGAGATACACGCGCATGGTGGGTATTTCTTGCTCCAAAAGATAGTCGCAGAGTGCATCAGGCTGGGCGCTACCATGGCGACTCGTGGCGAGTTTAGCAAGCGTGCTTTTGTCAATGGCAAACTGACCTTCGACCAAGCAGAGGGTATGATAGACGTCATCAACGCCGAGAGTACTGCCGGGCTACGCGCTGGGAGCGAACTGCTAAAGGGCGCACTGGCTCAGCGCATCACTGATGTGCAAGACAGACTGACAGACATCTTGGCAGAAGTCGAGACCAAACTGGACTATCCGGAGTACGAATTTAGCGACGACGAAAACACCGACCTTCTGCGTGCACTGAGTGATATGCGCGAGGAACTAAGCCATTTGCTGTCCACACAGGCTGTGGGCAATGTGATACGCGACGGGGTCAAGGTGGCTATCGTCGGCGAGCCAAATGTGGGCAAATCTAGCATATTAAATGCGCTCATCCAGTACGACAAAGCCATAGTGACCGACATCCCCGGCACCACGCGTGACATAGTAGAGGCAGAGTACGAGTACGGTGGGATATTGTTCCGCCTATACGACACCGCCGGCATACGCGAGAGTGACGACGTGGTAGAGAGCATAGGCATACAGCGCGCCAAAGACAGAATGGCTGAGAGTGACTTGGTCGTGGCTGTGGGCGTAGCGGGCGAACACTTCACGCTCGACATAGCCGACGATATCCCTGTGGTGTACGTCAAGAATAAGATAGACCTGCACTCAGAGTATGTGGCGCAGGCTGACGAAGTGGTCATATCTGCCAAAAATGGCGACAATATAGACGCGTTAAAACGCGCTATTTTCGACAAAACTGTAGCCAGCGATTATGACCCGAGCGTGTTCTATTTGACCAATGCTAGGCACATCCAGTGCGTCCAAGACGCTATCCAAATCCTAGACAGTGCCATAGCACACTTCGAGAGTATGACACTGGACTTCATCACGTCAGATTTGCGTCTGGTGTACGAGAGTCTGGGCAATATCACTGGCAATGTCAGCACAGAGAGCATTATAGATAGGATATTTAGTAAGTTTTGCCTCGGCAAATAAGTATATGAATAAATATATAGGCAAACAAATATGTT
>CAYWFC010000001.1:45919-58222 GCA_964457935.1 uncultured Lachnospiraceae bacterium | reverse complement strand
AGACAAATATATACTTAGACAAATATATACTTAGACAAATATATACTTAGACAAATATATACTTAGACAAAAAAACAGTTAGCACGTGCTAACTGTTTTTTTACATATCATTGGTATTATTATCGACGAAATTTTTATAAAATTCTTTTTTGTTCACCCTTATCACTTTGCCACAGTTTGGCTCAAAATTTGCATTCGTATATACCAGCCACATGATATTCTTGTATTTTGGGTCATATGTCGTCTGACTATCTTCGCCGTCAGTGAATACTATCTTGTTCACAGTGCGGTCTTTGGAGAAATGTTTGATAGCCCCATCAAAGTTCGTGCCACCGCGCCCTATTATGGTGAAATTATCTATGTCATGATTGGTCTTTATCTCTTTGAAGCCATAAAATTTATGGTCAAAGCACCCTACCATTAGTTTTGACTCTTTTAGCAGAGGCTTGAGCTGGCGAAGGAAATTTCTCAATAGATCATCACTGACCGAGCAACTGGTATCCAGCATCACTTCGGTGATAGGGTGTTCTGGCGTATCTACGGACTCTACGCGCGCCTGATAATAATTCTCTTCACTCGCGCGACGGTATGACCAGCGGTCTTCTTGCTTCTCGAATTCACGCTTGAGTATTTTCTTCCACGACAGCACTTCCTTGGCTTCGCCTACTTTGCCGAGCTTTTGGAGCTTGTCGCCTGCTGTACTGCCTGCTGCAGTCCCACTGGACTCCATCTCTTTGATGATTTTCTCGCCTTGGCGCCGTTTCTCCTGTTTGTTCTCTTTAGAAAAATTCTTCTCTTTCTCACTCATGTCGTCAGTTTTGTCTTTGTCGGCAGATTTTTTGTCTGATTTTTGTTCTTTGCCTTCAAATTCGTCATTTTTGCCTTGGTCTTCTTTATTCTCGCCAGCAGTGCCATTTTGCTCTTGGTCTTTATTGACATCATCTTGGTCTTGACCTTTATCTGCATCACCATTTTGGTCTTTATCTTTATCAGTATTATTTTTGTCTTCGTCTTGACCGACGCCATTTTTGTTTTGGCCTTGGCCGTTTTGTTTATCTTTGTTTTTATCTCTATTTTGAGACTGCTGTTGTCTTTCGGACATCATTCGTCTGACAGCCTCTGCCCAAATGCTATGGTCACTACCTTGCTGGTCTTGACCGCCTTGCTGTTGATTGCTTTGCTGACCTTGACCGCCTTGCTGACTGCCTTGACCGCCTTGTTGATTGTTTTGCTGGTCTTGACCGTTTTGCTGATTATCTTGCTGGCCTTGACCGTTCTGCTGATTTTTTTCTTTATCTTTTAGCAGTTTATCATACATTTCTTCGGCGGATTTACCTTTGGCTTCTGGCATATCCACACAGCCTGCTATAATTGGCAAGTCCTCGTCTTGGAGTATCTGATTGATGACAGCGTCAGTCGCTATATTCCACAGCTGGGGTTCTTTATCCTTACTGCGCCATATATGGTCAAACGCCACGTGCAATATTTCGTGCGCCATGACGAAAACCTGCTGGTCATACGTCAGTCTCTCGAAGAATTTAGGCGAATAATACACTGTACTGCCGTCAGTGCACGCGGTAGGGATGCTATCAGTGGTCTCAATGCGCAGACCTGACATAGTCACGCCCAAGTGCGGAAATTTGCTCAATACACTGCTCTTTAGCACTTCGGTCGTTTCGCTTTGAAGCATTTTGTTCATTATCGACATATGTTTACTCCGCTATATAGACTAGGGACAATGCCACCAATCTAGGCGATACTTTGTCCGCATCAGCCACAGTCATCACTATCTGTACATTGTCTGGCAGAGCGTAGCCATTCACGCCTTTGTACTTTAGCAGTCCGACGAATTTGTCCTGCTCGTCTGCGTCTATCTGGTCCAGCCCGTCTATGCACAGCACAGCCTTGCCGGTGTGCGCTTTGGCTTCCAATGCTTTTATCCAGTCAGGGCGCACATCTGCCACTACGCCTAGCGCACCAGACGGCGTACGAGCGCTCAGCACCACAGCGTCAGCGAAATATGCGCTGTCAGCACCAGCCACTATCAATGGCCATTTGGTGTTATTCTTTAGCACTGTGTCTAATTTCTTCTCTGCTTCGTATGTCATATTCTCTCCTTTGACCTAGGTTAAACGCTGAGACCTTTTAGATTAGTCAGCGAAGACTTCATCGCCTTTTCTTCTTCTTTTGACAGTATTTTTGCTGGTTTTTTGTCAGATTCAGCCTTTTCTTCTTTTGGTTTCTCGGCTTGCTTTACTATATTTTTTGATTTCTTTATATTGTCTAGGAATATTGCCTTTTCAGGATTTTTGTCCACCCATACCACATCGTATTTTGCCAGCATCTCTGCGTTTAGTTTGTCTTTGATGAAATTTCTCACCACTGCCAACTGGTCAGGGCGGGCATATCTCAGCGAGAGCACGAGCGCGTACTTCGCGTCTAGTGTATTAGGGATATCCGATTCGTCATAATTCCCACTCACCACTTCTTCTAGTGTGAGCGGTGGTTCTTTCGCAAACGCCATGAATGACTCGGCGGCGTTTTTGCCCACTTTGTTCCTGATGAGGTCTTTGACTATTACGCCGTCGTTGGCATACAAGATATCGCTCACTTGCTCCCAGCCACGAGGGTCTGTAGCGTACTTTGGTGGCTCGTCTGGGTCGTATTTGGTGTAAAATATCTTAGTACCATGTGTAGCCACGAAGCGCGCTACCAGTGGATGTATGTTTGTCTTAGTGTGGTCGTCAGCACGCATCTGACTGCCCCATTCTAGCCAGTCTGGTATATTGAGCGGTAAGTAAATATGCGCAGAAAATCTCCTAAACAATGGCTCAGGCATATTGTACGCCGCCTCGCTCTCTTGCTTGCTGTTTCCCGCCGCCACTACTACCACATTTTTAGGCAATTTACCGCAGTTTGGCCCGATAGACCTATTCAATATCAGGTGAAACACCAAACTCTGCTCTGTAGGCTTGACATTGGTGATCTCGTCTATAAACAGCGCATGCATCTTGCCAGGCTCACGCTCGCATTTCTCGCACAGACTGGTGTACCAAGCCGGTGCTATCCATACGCCTGTCTTGGTGGCGTCGTTGTTCGGATATATAGTCTTACCTATTATCTCCTCTGGCAATATGCCGTTGCGTAGCACTATGGATGTATAGTCAGGGTCGTAGTCCGCTATCCTGCGCGACTTACCCACACCACTCACGCCATGTAGCATAAATGTCAGTCCTGACTTGAGATAAAAGTCTATCTGGTCGTTTACAGACATCTCTCTGTCATCGACTATGACGCCGTAATTGTTGCGTTTGCGTCCGTCTATCATTTTGTTTACTAAATTTTCGTTTGCCATATTACCTTCCTTTGTTTAATGCATTATAGCATACATCGGCACAAAAATCAATACCTAATCTTGATTTTTCTCCAATCCGCACTGCATATCCTAGTGATTATTCCATTATGCTGTCGTATTTGTCTATGTTTTCGTCTTCGTCGAAAAGGTCATCGTCATCATACTCTGACTCTTCTTCGCCAGCCAGTCTTGCTTCTAGTCTTTCTATTAGCCTCTTGTACTGCCAACTATTCACTATCCGATTTCGAAAATTATCATTGCTTTTTATATGATCATATGTGGAACGACCACTTGTACTCTTTAACACACATGCTTCGACATCTTCTAGAGCCCTCATCGTGACGTAAAATAACTGGTGCATTACAGCATCTATGCCTATAGTCACGTAACTCCAGTCTCTAGTATGCACACGCAATACTTCTGGGTGTTCGTTTATCTTCTCTATTATCTCTTTTTGCCGAGCCACTCCTTCTGGTGTGTTTTGCATCTCTGTGACTGCGATATTACTTATTTCATCTAATATTTCTTCATATAGTTTGATTAATTCTTCTTGGCTCAGTTTCTTTTCTGTACTCATTTCACTCCCCACTCTTTTGAGTTTTTACTCCATTATGCTGTCGTATTGGTCCATATCTTCGTATTCATCGTCAAAAAGGTCATCGTCATTATAGTGTGGTTCTTCTTCGCCCGCCAGCCTTGCTTCTAATCTCTTCACTAGTCTCGCGTACTGCCAACTATTCACTATCCGCTCTTGAAATTTTTTGTTTCTTTTTATCAATTCATATATATTCTGTTTTTTAGGGCCTGCTCTTAGTTCACATGCTTCTGTGTCCTGCAATGCCCTCATAGTGATATAAAAAAATTCATTTATTGCGGCGTATATGCCTATAGTTTTATAGCGCAAGTCCCCCGTTTGCACACGCAATACCTCTGGATGCTCGTCAATTTTTCTGATTATCTCCTTCTGCATAGCGATACCCTTTGGTGTATCTTGGATCTTCTCAATATTGCACATTTGGTATATTATCTTGTTGTATAGTATTTCTAATTCTTTTTTGCTCAATGTGTTTCCCATTTGGGCCCCCTGTTCTTTTTTACTCCATTATACTATCGTATTTCGACATATCTTCGTATTTATCATTGATGATTGGTGGTTTAGTTAATTTAGCCAATTTTTTCTCTAGTTTTTTCACCAAATCCTTGTATTCCTTGCTATTCACGACCTGCTCTGTAAAATCTCTATTTTCCTTTGTCCTAGTGAACACATCCGCACCATATTTATCTTTCAATTTAGATGCATTTAGGTCTGACATCACTCTAATCACGACATGCAATAGTCGACAACGAGCAGCAGTGATACCTATAGTGCTGTTATGTTCTGGGTCCTGATAATTCAATATCTCTGGGTGTTCGTCTATCTTCTTGACTATTTCCTTTTGGCGAGCCACTCCCTCTGGCCTGTCATGTATGCCATTCTGATGAATGTAGAGCATTTCAGACACTATCTCATCGTATAATGCTCTTTCTGCTATGGTTTCTTCGCGTCGCGACACTAAGTCCTTGTATTCATCGCTATTTACGACCTGCTCTTTGAAATTATCGTTTTCTTTTATCTTGGCGAATATGTCCTTGCCAAATAAATTTTTCTTGGCACATGCTTTTTCATCTTCCAATGCTCTCAGAGTGATATGGAGCAGTTGACATTCAGCAGCATATATACCTATAGTGGTGTTATTGCTCCTATGTGGGGTCTCGCATGTCCGCTGACGCCTATTCAAAACACTCGGACATTCGTCTATCTTCTGGATTATTGCTTTTTGACGAGCGATACCCTCTGGCGTGTCTTGGATGCCATTCTGATAAATGTCAAACATCTCATCCATTATATCAATGTATAATTGTTCAACATTGCTCAAATTTTGGGCTTCTTGCACTTGCTCATTTATCTTTTTGATTAATTTTTTCTGTTTGATCACCGATGTCGTCGCACCATTTGCCTTTTTGGTCGATGTCTTGTTGCTCTTTGATTTGTGTAGTTTTATGAATTTTTCATTTTGGATGATATGTCTGTGTTTTTTATACTCTGTTTCGCTGTCATGTTTATCTTCATCCTTGATGGCCCAAAAATCGTTTACTACTTTGGTTGCATCATTATAACCTTCGAGTCTTGCGGTCAGTTTATTGTGCCCAAGTTCTTCCATTATGCGTATCCAAAAATCCCGACTGCCTTTTATCGTGTCATATATATTCGCCTTATCTTTGTTCTTTAGTTTGCATGCTTCTGTGTCCTGCAGTGCTCTCTTAGTGACAAATAGCAATTCACATTTTGCAGCATATGTACCTATAGTCTCGCCATCCCAGTTCATAGGATGATTGACATGAGTAGTTTGCACACGCAGTACCTCTGGGTGTGCATCTATCATTTTGATTAATTCTTCTTCTGTGGCGTGACCTTCTGGTGTGCCTACTTGATAAAAAAAGCACGTCTCCCACATCTTGTACATTATGTCAAAATGCATTCTTTCTAATTCTGCTCTGGTCAATTTCTTATCTGAGCTATATAGCGCATCTAGCTCCTCTCTGCTCATTTTCCATACATTACTCATATTGTTTCTCCTTATTCTTTTGAATTTTTACTCCATTATACTGTCGTATTCAGACATATCTTCATACTCGTCAAACTCAGCCACTTCGCTTTCCAGCCTAGCCACCAAGTCCTTGTATTCCTGACTATTCACCATCCGCTCTCGAAAACTATTGTTATTCTTTATATATTGATACACATCATCCCCGTCATCATCTTGCAGTTCACATGCTTCAGCATCTTCCAGCGCTCTCATCGCTACATAAAATGACCCGAACCATACAGCACTTATGCCTATAGTCCTGTGGCCCCATCTCTTTGTCTGCACACGCAATACTTCTGGATGTTCGTTTATCTTCTCGATTATTTCTTTTTGTTTTGCCACCCCTTTGGGTGTATCTTGGCTATTCTCGTAATCCATATTATACATCGCGTCAATTATCTTGATTCGCAATTTTTCCAACTCTTTCCCACTCAATTCCACTTCACTCATATTGTCGCTCCTTGCTTTGCTACACTTTTACTCCATTATGCTGTCGTATTGGTCCATGTCGTCCACATTGTCAGAGTCGTCTGTACGTTCGCATTCCGCCACTTGTCTCTCTAGCCTATCCACTATCTCTTGATACTCAGCACTATTCACTATCCTATCTCGGTATGCCCCATGCTGTCTGATCTCATCGTATATAGTGTTGTCCCATTCGTCCGTCAAGTCATATTTCGGCGTCTCGCGCAACGCTCTAATGGTGATATCAAATAATCCATATGCTACAGAAAATATACCTATAGTACGAAAATGCCATGGCGCAGTTTGCTTCATCAATACCTCTGGGTGCGCGTCAATTTTGCCAATTATAGCCTTTTGCCGAGCCACCCCTTCCGGCGTATCTTGTATTTTCTTGTTTCGGATATCATCCATCTCAGTCATTATCTCTTCATACAGCCCTTCCAATTCTTCTTCACTCAATTTCTTTTCTTCACTCATTTTACCTGCCCCCTTTTTTAGTTTTCTACTCCATTATGCTGTCGTACTCGTCTGCATTTTCGTCTTTGTCGAAAAGATCATCGTCATCATACTGTGGCTCTTCTCCGCTAGTCAAAGCCTCTTCTTGCTTGGCTATCAATCTCTTATACTGCCAACTATTCGCTATCCGCTCTCGAAAATCCCAGTGGAGTTTTATATAGTCATATGTGGTACGATCTCCCGAACTCATCAACATACACGCTTCCCAATCTTCTAGCGCTCTCATAGTCACATAAAATAAATTGTAACATGCAGCCGCCATGCCTATAGTGTAATGGCTCCATCTCTTTGTCTGCACGCGCAATACTTCTGGATGTTCGTCTATCTTCTCGATTATCGCCTTTTGCCTAGCCATACCCTCTGGCGTGTCCTGCATACTATTGTTTTTAATATTCGCCATGTCATCCATTATCTGACTGTATAATTTTTTCAATTTTTTTTCGTCCATTTATTTCACTCCTTGCTTCTTCTGAGTTTTCTACTCCACTATGCTGTCGTACTCGTCTGTATTTTCGTCTTCATCAAAGCATTCATCGCCATTGAAAAGTTCTTCATCATCTTCATCTATTATGCTGTCATACTCGGACAAATCGTCGTATCTATCATTTACAACTCCATATACATCATCGTACTTTGGTTCTTCTTTGCCAGCCAGTCTCGCTTCTAGTTTTTCTATTAATCTTTCGTATTCCTGACTATTTATTACGCGTTCGCAAAAAGCATCTCTACCCTTTAATTTATCGAATATAGTATTATTATCGTCATCCTTTAACAAGCACGCCTCCGCATCTTCCAATGCTCTCATCGTGACATAAAACAACTCGTAACATGCAGCACGTATGCCTATAGTTTGATTATTTTTAATCTTAGCCTGTATATGCAATAATTCCGGATACGCATCTATAATACTGATTATCATCTGCTTTTGCCAAGTTTTTCCTTCTTTCGTGTCTTGCATATTGTGTCGACGCAGATAAAACATTTGATCCATTATACCCGAGTATAATGTTCTCAATTCTTTTTTGTTCAATTTCTCCCCTTGTCTTGCCTTCGCCATCACAGTCGTCATCTTTACCATATTTTGCTCCTTACTTTTTCGATTATTTTTTTATTCCATTATGCTGTCATACTCGGACATATCTTCGTCTTTATCATCAAAGCATTCATCTTCGCCAAAAAGATCATCGTCATCATATTGTGGCTCTTCTCCGCTGATCAAACTCTCTTCTTGCTTTGCTATCAATCTCTTATACTGCCAACTATTCACTATACGCTTTTGAAGTTTTTCTTCGCATTTTATGGCGCCATATATATTTTCATTACTGTCATCCTTTAGCATGCACGCCTCTACATCTTCGAGTGCTCTCATAGTCACGTAAAACAATCTGTCAAGCGCAGCACATATACCTATAGTATAGTAAGCCCAATCCTCAGTTTGCACACGCAATACTTCTGGGTGCGCGTCAATCTTGCCAATTATCGCCCTTTGCCGAGCCACTCCTTCAGATGTGTCCGCTAGATCATTGTCAAAAATATCTTTCATCTCATTTATTATATCATTATATAGTTTCATTAGTTCTTTTTTTCTCAATGTATTTCCCATTTTTCACCCCTTGCTTTTTTCTACTCCATTATACTGTCGTATTCATCGCCTGTTACTACTGCTGTAGCCAAATCATTCTCTAGATTTTTGATTAACTCTTTGTGCTCAGGGCTATTCACTACATTCTCATAAAAATCATCTGAGAGTTTTATAGTATCGAATATATCGTCACCCCATTTATTTCTTAGCGCACACGCTTCTGCATCTTGCAATGCTCTCATGGTGACATAAAGTAACTTAAACTTTGCAGCTTGTATACCTATAGTCCTATAACCCCAGTCCCTACTTTGTACACGCAATACTTCTGGACATTCATCTATTTTTTTGATTATCGCCCTCTGTTTGGCTTTGGCTCCTAGCGCATCCGCATATGGATTATAACAATTTATTAGTCTCATTATTTTGTCATATAGTTTTTCTAATTCTTCTGTGTTCATATATTTCTCCTCACTCTTCTAATTTTAGCTTCTACTCCATTATACTGTCATATTCAGACATATCGTCATATTCATCAAACGTCGCCACTTCGCTCTCCAGCCTAGCCACCAAGTCCTTGTACTCCTGACTATTCACCACCCACTCTCGAAAACCTGTGTGTTTTTTTATTGTGTCATATGTATTGTCATTATACCAATCCCTTAACATACACGCTTCATCATCCTGTAACGCTCTCATCGTTACATAAAATAACCCGTACCCTACAGCCTGTATGCCTATAGTTCTATAGCTCCAGTTACTTTTTTTCACACGCAAAACTTCTGGATGTTCATCTATTTTTCTGACTATTTCTTTTTGACGCGCTATCCCATTTTGGTCGTTTTGAAAATAACATCTCCAAATATAGTCTATCTCTTCCATTATCTCTTTGTATAGTTTCTCTAATTCTTCTTGGCTCAGTTTCTTTTCTGCACTCATTTTTCCTGCCCCCTTTTTTAGTTTTCTACTCCATTATGCTGTCATATTCGTCTGCATTTTCGTCTTCGTCGAAAAGATCATCGTCGTCATACTCTGGCTCTTCTTTGCCAGCCAGCCTTGCCTCTAATCTCTTCACTAGTCTTTTATACTGCCAACTATTCACTATCCGATCTCGAAAATCTTCGCTGGTCTTTATATAGTCATATACATTCTTTTCGAGCATATCCTTTAGCAGACACGCTTCCCCATCCTGTAGCACTCTCATAGTCACATAAAATAACTTACGATTCACAGCATATATGCCTATAGTATCGTTTCCCCATTTGTTTGTTTGTACGCGCAAGACTTCTGGGTGTTTGTTTATCTTCTTGATTATCGCCTTTTGCCTAGCGATACCATCTGGTGTGTTTTGGCTATGCGCGTTGTAAATAATCCACATATCTTCCAATATCTCATCATATAGTTTCTCTAATTTTTCTTGAGTCATTATTTCTGTTCCTTATATTTATATATATTGAGTATATCACACATATATGGACTTGTCAATACCCGATTTTTCACCAAATCTTACCCCACGCCCTCTTTGCGCCCTGCATTTATCACAGATTTTTCGCATTTGTCATAAAAAGAAATATCCACTAGCGCCAGCACTCATCACATACTCGAACTCAATGGCGCATGCATTTTTTTGACAAAGGATACCATATGGACTCACAAATTATATCCACCGCGCTCTCGCGCTACGATTTTTACGCCGACATCACGCATATTGACCCTTACGGCTACGGCAGAATAAACAAAACATGGCTAGTCGCCACTCCGACTGAAAAATACATATTCCAACGCATCAATTCAGACCTTTTTCGCGATGTACCAAGGTTAATGCAAAACATCCAATTAGTCACCGACCACCTGCGGGCAAAATTCATCGGCACATCCACCAAAGTACTCCACATTGTCCCAAATACCAATGGTTCACTCTGCACTCAGGTCGGCAGTGACTTTTTTCGCGTGTACACCTACATCGACGATAGCGTGTGCTATCAGATATCTCCCGATACCACCACTTTTCACAAAGTAGGCTCAGCATTCGGCTCGTTCCAAAACGCCCTTAGCGACTTCGACCCACAGCGCCTGTACACCTCTATTCCAAACTTTCACAACACCGCTTTGCGCTATAGAGATTTTGTCAGCGCAGTAAATTTAGCACCCAATTCATGCGCATTGCGCCACGATAGCCTTGTCTCTGCATATACCGAGCGTCAATCATACGCCACTATTATCCAAAATCTAATTGACTCACACCAAATCCCCACCAGAGTAACCCACAATGACACGAAATTAAATAACATAGTATTTGATAAATTTACCCTAGAGCCACTAGCCATTCTCGACTTAGATACTGTTATGGCTGGCTCATTATTGCACGATTTCGGCGATGCCATACGTTCAGGTTGCAATACCGCCAGCGAAGACGAGCCCGATATAAACAAAGTCCACTTTGATATAGATATGTTCTGTGCTTTTACCACAGGTTATCTAGAGACTATGACCGACCTAACCCCCACCGAATTGCAATACCTTCACATCAGCCCACTAGTCTTGACTTATGAGTTAGGTATTAGATTTTTGACCGACCACCTACACCACAACCAATATTTCCCTGTAGAATACGACGGTCAAAACTATCATAGAGCCGAAGTCCAAATGACATTATTGCGTGAAATGGAGCAAAATCTCACCAAAATGCGTGATTTTATACACCAAACTTACTCCAAAATTCACAATTAACCATTTCTACACCAAAAAAATCCTAAAAATAAATATTTATCTATTTTTATACCAAAATAACTCTAAACTTCATAATTAGCCTTTTGTACCAAAATAACACAATCCTATCATTATTTTTATACCATATTCACGCCTACATTATATCAATACCTTTCGTACAAGATAAATATTCAATTTACACCATTCTTTTCTTGCCAAGCCCTTTATTCGCATCATTATTGTTTCAAATATTTAGATATGATAACATACAGTTGACTTTTTACTATTTTATTGCTATCATATCAGTATGAGGTGATATATGAAATACGATTATGAAAAAAGAAAAGAAATGTACGATCGTGGCTTGGAGAAATGGGGCTACATTGCTCAATTCGACCAAACCATCGAAGAAATGTCCGAACTCACAAAAGCAATCTGCAAATACAAACGTCAATTAAACGGCGAATACTCCAATAGACCTGATATCAAGCAAAATTTAATAGAAGAATTGGCTGATGTCTATATGTGTGTAGAGTTTTTGACCATTCTACTAGGCAAAGATGAGTACGACAAAATGTTAGACGAAAAGTTAGATAAATTCCTATCTCAAATAGAGAACCCAGACCAAATTGTTCCACGTGGAACAAAATCAGATAAAGCCTAATCCACTCCCAACAACCACACACCCCCACTACAATATAGTACTACATTTACAAAAATACACCACTCACGCAATTAACATACCGTATTTGTAAAGAATAGAGTACTATATCCTCACACTACATACAATACTACATACAATACTACATACAATACTACATACAATACTACATTAACAAAAAGCCCCGTCTTTTACCGACGGGGCTTTTTATATTAAATTGTTCCACGTGGAACATTATTCATATTACACAAAATATCAAACACAGGCCTCACTCCACATTTGACTAAACAGATATATCTCATATCAACTATATCTCCAATACATAATACTACTACTTACTACTACTTACTACTACTTACTACTACTTACTACTACTTACTACTACTTACTA
>CAYWFC010000001.1:0-45819 GCA_964457935.1 uncultured Lachnospiraceae bacterium | reverse complement strand
ACTACTTACTACTACTTACTACTACTTACTACTACTTACTACTACTTACTACTACAAAAAAATGTTCCATGTGGAACATTTTTTTGTAGGGATTTGATTTCTTTCTTGTGTGGGGAAGTTTACAGAGTTTTTATCAAGTCTTCAAATATTATTCTCAACGGCTCACAGGCTTTACCCACCACATCCAAAACATCTTTGTGTTCGATGTGGTCATTAGTTATTCCTGTACCCATATTGCTCACCACACTGATACATACTGTTTTGATACCAAGGTAATTAATTAATATATTTTCAGTGGCGCCACTCATACCCACCACGTCTGCGCCTATTAATTTTGCTAATTTTATCTCTGCGCCAGTCTCATATGATGGACCTGAAAAATTGGCATAAACCCCTTCAAAAATGGCAATATTATGGTGATTTGCAATGCTTTTAATTTTAGTATTTATCTCCTTATTGTAGCAATTAGACATATCCACGAATTTATCTCGTTCTGCATTAGATATACTGATCAGGGGATTTTTGGCAAGATTGATGTGGTCGCGGATTAATACAATACTACCCACCCCTATATCTATATTGGCACTGCCTGTCGCATTGGTACATATAATAGTCTCGACACCGAGAGCTTGCAAAAACTCATATGGTACTAGCATTTCATCCCCTGACAGCCCTTGATATTGATGCAATCTACCCTGCATAAACACCACGTTTTTGCCACAGATATTGCATATTCGCATAGTATTTTTGTGCCCCTTGACTTTACCACTTGGCATACCCGGTATTTCATCAAATGCCACAGTGGCGATAGGTTGATATTTGTCCGGCAAGTCATTTAGTCCCGAGCCAAGAACGACAGCGATTTCTGCTTTTGGTAAATTTTTGTCTAAAATAAATTCTCTAATATTCATATTAATATAATATCAAATTTTCATAAAAAAACAAATAAAATATTATAGAATTATAGAAAAAATACATTTTTTATCCCAAAAATGCACATTTTTACGCGAAATTACTGATTTTTTATGCAAAATATTCACTTTTTAGCAAAATTAACACAAAGCAATGCCGTAAATTCAACTTTGCATAAAAGATGAATTTTTATCCATACTAAAACAAAACGGAGAAGAGTATGAAAAAATTTTTGATTATTACAGCATTAGTACTAGCGTGCATTGGGGTATCTATCGCACCAATGCATGTCACTTACTGTGCCACATTTACGACAGACGCGAAAGCAAAAGCTTCTATATTAGTAGACAGCACTGGGCAAAATGTCCTATACTCCGACAATGCCACAGAGCACTTGCCTGTCGCCAGCATAGTCAAACTAATGACAGTGCTACTCACACTTGAGCGCTTAGACGACGGCTCGCTCGCTTTGGACGACAAGGTAGTAGTCAGTGAACACGCATCAGGTATGGGTGGCTCACAGATTTTCCTTGACACTGGCGCCGAATACACAGTGGAAAATTTATTAAAAAGTGTCATAGTTTGCTCAGCCAACGACTCAGCGGTCGCGCTAGCCGAGCACATTGCCGGCTCCGAAGCCTCGTTCGTAAAACTCATGAATGACAAAGCCCGCGCATTAAATATGACTGACACAAACTACGAGAATTGTAACGGTCTCCCTGCGCCTAACCAATACAGCAGTGCTAGTGACATTGCGAAACTGATGTGTGCTGTCATCAAATACCCATTATATAATATGTATAGCAAGATATGGCTCGAGGACTTCGTTCACCCATCCGGCAGGGTAAATCAAATGGCCAACACCAACAAACTAATCCGCCACTACGACGGTTGCGAGAGTGGCAAAACAGGCTCGACCAACGAAGCCGGCTACTGTCTATCAGTCAGCGCGAAACGCAACGGTATGTACCTAGTGAGTGTAGTGCTCGGCGCAGAAAACAGCAAGATGCGTTTCAAATACGCCAGCGACCTACTCAACTACGGCTTCGCAAACTTTGACAGCGTCGCAGTGTTAGATACTCAGAGCACCGCGAGCCAAAAGGTCGCTATCCAGACTGCCAAAAACCGCACTTTGGCGCTCAAGCCAGCGCGCGAATACACCGCTATCATAGAGAAAAACACCACCAACCCATACACTGTGATGTATCATTTGCCAGACAAAATACTCAGTGTCACATCAGGTGATGTAGTCGGTACAGCCGAGATAATCAAAGACGGCGTAGTGGTAGACACCATAGATATTCTTGCCGACGAGACGGTAAAAGCACCTAGCTTGTTTGATTACTTCAATATGATAAATAGTGATTTTGTAGCGTAATTTTGCTAAAAATAACTAAAAAAATGAAAAATAATATAAATTATTATAAAAAATATAGAAAATATTAAAAATTATAGAAAATATTAAAAATTATAGAAAATACAGAAAAAATAAAAAATATAAAATTTCCCCGCAAAACAAAAATACATCAACGCAAGTTGATGTATTTTCATTTTTCTTTAATTCGTCAAAATCTAGAAAATAACGACTATTAGATATAAAAGGAAACTTCAATCAAAGGGTCTTACTTTTTCAGAGCGATTAGCCACAAACCCATAATTAAGATAAATGCGACTAATGCTAGATTCATGATTTACTCCAATATTCGTTAGGCCTATGTTATATCACACAAATCCGACCTTGTCAATACCCAAATCGAAATTTCTTCTAAAAAATTTTACACCCCAAAAGCGAAGCCTACCAGCCCCACGCACACGCCTATCAGCAAGGTAGCAACCAATATGAGGACATTTTGCTTGGTATTTTTGTTTTTTCTAAATAGCACCAGTAGCCCCACGCCAGCGCCAGTGCACAGTCCGCCGAGTAGCGCCGAAAATGACAGCACCCCATCCACGAACATTTGTACCAAAAACACACTCGCGAAGCAATTCGGTATCAGCCCCACCAGCGCGCTAAACAACGGCTGTAATATGGCGTATGACTCAAACACATTCTTCAGCACCTGCGCATCCACGAAATACAGTAGCATCCCTATCAGCACATTCGCCACCAACACGAACAAAAATATCTCCATAGTCTGCTTCAGCGCCGACAGGAAAATATTGTCCGCACAGCAACAACACCCCACCTCATCGTGATGACACGCGTCAGTATGCTCTGCGCACTCGTTGTGCTCGTGGTGCTCATGCGGATGCTCGTGGCAATGCTCGTGCGTCCCAGCCAGACACTCATCGTCGTGCACTGGCACAGTCTTTTGCTTTCCAAATATAGTGTCCACCGCATACCCTATGATCACCGCCAGCGCAAACTTCAGCCCTATCAATAGCAATAATTGCAGATATTTTGACGGATAAGACAGCAATATCACTATCGCCTCATCACTCGTCGCGATAAACACCGCAAATAGTGTGCCAATGGTGATGTATTTTTTGCTAAAAAAGTCCGCCATTACTGCCGAAAAACCGCACTGCGGAAACAAACCCAATAGCGACGCGACCAATGGTCCTGTCTTCTTGCTCTTGCTGACCATAGCCACAGACTTTTCTTTGTTCCTATGCACGAAATACTGCACCAAAAGATATGCCAAAAACAATATCGGCAACATCTTGGCGCTATCTATCAGCGCATCTAATAATACTTCCCACATATATCTCTCCATTTTGGGGCAAAGCCCGTCAGTTATTCTCGTTTAGTCTTTTCGTACAGATTGTACACTTCGCTCTTCGCTAGACCGACATCACTCGCCACCATTTTGATACTGTCAGTCTTGCGCATGCCTTGCGCGATGTAGCTGTCCACTCTCGCTACTATGTCGTCATCCGATAGAGTGGGTGCCGTTTTTTCGCCAGCCTTTAGCACCAGCACGTATTCGCCCTTTGGCTCATCGACCACAGCGTCAGCCAGACTGCTAATACTAGCCGTCTCGTGTATTTTGGTGATCTCGCTACACACGCACACCTGCCTGTCTCCTAGCCCTGCGTACAAATCCCTAAGGTCGTCATTTACATTGTGACAGCTACTATATAGTATAGCAGTGCCACCGAACGCACCAATGTCTGCTATCTGCTGTGCGCGCACTTTGTTCTTTTCGGACAAAAATCCAAAAAATGCAAATTTCTCTGCCGAAAATCCCGACAGCACCAGCGCACTCAACCCAGCACTTGCCCCCGGTATAATAGTATAAGGCAGTCCTTCTGCTATCACTTTATTGACCAGCACATTGCCCGGGTCACTGATGACAGGCATGCCGGCGTCGCTGATCAATGCCACATCTTTGCCACTCTTGAGTAGCGCCACCAATCCTTGCGCACTGGCTTGCTCGTTGTGCTTGTGATAGGCTATCAGTCTCTTGCTGATGTCATAATGCTGTAGCAATATGGCGCTGTGCCTAGTGTCTTCGCACGCTATCACGTCCACCGCGCGCAATACTTCGAGCGCACGCAGTGTGATGTCTTTTAGATTACCTATCGGTGTAGCCACCAGATACAATGTCCCTGCCATAAATCTCCTCTATATTTTAGTCAAAATCATCCCGCTCTTCGCACCCAGCACCGCCTCTACCAGCACCAGATACGCAGTAGGTTTGTTATTGTATATCGCGCATACGCGCTTCGGCTCCAGTCCCCAACGTACGCACTCAGCCATACTCTCTGCTAGACGCTCTGCAGGTAGCATGTAATAAAATCTCCCCTTGTACTTCAGTACTTCGCTCGCCTTGCGCGCCAAATCACTAAATGTGCACAGCAATTCGTGCCTGCAGATAGCCACGCGGTAGTCATCGTTTATCTTAGCACCAGTCACTTTCTGGTATGGCGGATTGCACAGCACCACATCCACCTTTTTGTCAAAGTCGCTGTCGCACACGTCTTTCACATCCTTGTGTAGCACAGTCGCACGCTCGCCCAGTCCGCTCAATGCGATGTTTTGGCGGATAAGGTCGCACATATCGTCCTGTATCTCCACGAAATACAACCTGTCAAACGCGCACAGGCTGTACGCATACAGACTGATGACCCCACTCCCAGCACAAAACTCGCACACATGGTCGGTGTGCTTGATATTGGCGAATTTGGCTAGACTGATAGAGTCGGCAGTGAATTTGTACCCGTCGTCGTCTTGGCACACCACCACCCCGTTGTCGAAATGCTCTAGTTTATTCATCGTCATCACTGCTAGGCGCGACAGTCACTCTGGTAAACTTAATGTCTGCCAGAGCGTACTCAGTCCGCTCCACATCCTCACCGCGCTCGAACGACACAGTCACCTTCTCGCGCAAAATATCATTGTACACCACCTTGCCCTTGCCGTCAGGAGTAATCACCATGCTGTTCACCTTGGGCATGCGCGCCAAAATCTCTTTGTACGCCTCGTCCTCGTACTTCAGACAGCACAGCAGTCGCCCACACGCGCCGTTTATCTTGGACGGATTGAGCGCTATGCCTTGGTTTTTCGCCATTTTGATAGACACCTTGTCAAAGTCACCCAAAAAGCCCTTGCAACAACACTCTCTGCCACATATACCCATGGCACCTACGTATTGCACCTCGTCGCGATTGCCTACTTGGCGCATCTCTATGCGCGCCTTGTACTTCGCACCTAGCACTTTTAGTAGTTCTCTAAAGTCCACCCTGTCCTCAGCGGTGTATGTGATGATTATCTTGCTCTTGTCCAGCGTGTACTCCACGCCGCATATCTTCATGTCTAAACGTTGCTGGCGCACCACTTCTTTTATCTCGGGTATCAGAGCCTTCGCGCTGTCAATGTTCGCCTGATAGTCCAGTATGTCCTGCGCAGTCGCTAGGCGAAGTATCTCGCCCTTTTCTATCTCTTTGTCCTTTTTGTCTGTCGCGCCTTGCACCACAGTAGCCAGTTCCACCCCGCGCGCAGTGGTCACCACTACCGCGTCATGTGGCTGTATGTGCTCGTCACTCACTTCATAATAATACACTTTTGGATTAGTGCCAAACACCACTCCTATTGCTTGCATATATACCTCACTTTTAATATCTCATATAACATATCGTCTACCACATAGCCGAAATTCACATTCCTGCACACTCTGTAATACGCCTGCTGTATGACAGGCAGTATCTGCACCAGCGCCTTGACTGTGTACATAGGCACCACCGTCGCCAGAAAATCATCCGCTCGCACATCACTCCCGCACGCGTACTTTAGCATACGGTCATAATAATCATACATAGTGGCAAAAAACATCTTTCGCTCGCCCTGCGCCACATCTAGCGTAGACGATAGTTTGGGCACCACCGCACTGCTGGTCAGCGCAGATATCAGCCCCTCCACCTTGCCTCGCATGCGCGCATAGGACTCATTCGACGCGTGGTCTAGCATGGTGGTCAAATCTTCCCCTTCTAGATTAGCCACTCCCAATGCGCGTAGGTCAGACTCTATCACGCTGAAATCATTCATGGCACAGTGTATCTTCTTTAGCCTGCTCTGCACCGTCACTAGTAGTTTGTCTATATTGTCCGTCGTCAGTACGAATATGACATTTTGCGGTGGCTCTTCTAGCGTCTTGAGTAGTTTGTTTTGGCTCTGCTCGTTTATCACATCCGCATTCTTGATGAATATCACCTTGCGCTCGCCACATATCGGCTTTAGCACACATTCTTCAAGTATGCCTGTTACGTCGTCCACCTGTATGGCAGGCTTGTCTATCACCTTCACATCCGGATGTGACCCTAGCGCTATCCGCCTGCACGCCTCGCACTCGAAGCATGGCTCGTGCCTGTCGCACATCACCGCATAGCAAAAAATCTCCGCCACATTGTCATTCAGCGCCCTGTCCCCACCATAAAAAAGATACGCATGGAACGGCGCTTCCGCATCGGCAGATATTTTTTTGTATATGTCACTATTCACTAGGTTCTTGATCAACACACATATATTATACCACACTCGCGCACATTTTTCCAGTATTTTGTGTCAATCATTGCATTTATTTTTGGTCAAACATATTGATAATTTTCTTTTTCTTTCGCAATGCATATTTGTATATTTTATAAGCACCTGAATTCTCGCGTTCTTCGACATAAATTAATACCACATCACTTCTGTCTACCATGGCGCAATTTCTATAATATAGCCTATTGTACCACCAATCAAACTCCAACTCTATGTAAATTATTTCTTCGTAATCTTCTTTCTTTAGCCACGATGGTCGTTTGTTTATCCTGAGATATCTTCTGTCTGGAGCACAGTATATTCGCATGACCTGTGGATATTGCACTCTCAACTCGCCAACTATCTCACGACACATTTCATCAAACATACTAAATCCACCGAAATAAAAGTAGCAATATCCCTGTTTAACCAAGTCCTCCAACGTCCTTTTCGTTTCTTCTCTCAAACTAACGGTTTCAATTATTTCACTATGCCCAAATACTGCACACGATTTATGTGTATCCACTCCCAAAACTCTCCTTTTGTACCCATTTTGAATACTCTCACTATTCATTATAACACATTTTATGTGTTTGTGTATTCAAAAGTGTCAAATTGTTCACAATTTTATGTGTGTGACGTTCTAACGCCAGTATTAATTTAATTTATACTCGATATATAAGGAGTGAATATGGATATTGCCGAAATATTATCGCGCATAGGTTACGTGCGCAACCAAGCCAAACTATCTGCCAGAGAAGTAAGCCTACGCATAGGTATGAGCCCACAATACGTCGCACAAGTAGAGAGTGGGCGCATAGTATTGACAGTGGAGAAATTATTGAAGATACTCGAGGTTTGTGATTTTCCCATCGAGAGATTTTTTAGCGCAGATATGTCTCACTACTACGTAGACGCAGAGTTACGCGCACTGCTCGACGCCCTGCCTGCCGACAAAAAGAAAAATATCATAGAGTTTATCAAAAATTAATTTGCGAACAAAACTTTATTGTTGAACAAATAACGGAGTAAGTATGAATTTAGATGAAGCATTAAGACTACGCATACGTGAATTAGTTAGTGCATGTGGCACCACATTGACAGCATTGTGTCTCAATGCCAATCTCACGCCATCGACAGTTTTTGATTTTATGTCAGGCAAGAGCAAATGCCCTACTGTATTCACTATCAAAAAATTGTGTGCTAGTGCCAATATCACCTTGTCGCAATTTTTCGATAGAGACTATTTCAATAATATTGATGAAGTTTATGAATAATTCATATAAAATAAAAGCACATTTTATTCGCTGGGTATTTTAGTGATAAATGTGCTTTTTTATTTTATTTATTTTTTATTTATTATTTATTCTTCGCTTTATGCTGAGATATGGGCGATAAATATTTTATTTAATTATTTTTTGTCGTTTTTTTTATTTTTATTTATTTTTTTGATTTATTTTTTATTTATTTTCCGATTTATTTTTTATTTATTTTCCGATTTATTATTTTTATTTATTTTTTATTTTATTTTCGTTTTTTATTTTAATTATTTTATTTTTTTGATATTTATTTTAATTATTCAATATTTTAGATTTCACATCATTTACCAGTGTCCTGATGTGTGGGTTATTTTTTACCCCGGTGGTGATTTTGTCTCTCGCATGCATCACTGTGGTGTGGTCGCGTCCGCCGAATATGGCGCCTATGGCCTTGAGTGGCAATGTCAGCATTTCGTTGATCAGGTATATGCACACTTGGCGTGGCTCGACTATGTCTTTGCTCTTTTTCTTGCCCACTAGGTCGTCACGACTGACCTTGAAGAAATCGCACACAGCGTCTATTATCTTATCCACGTCCACGCTCTCTTGGTTTTCTTCTTCGGTATCCTTTAGCGCCTCGTACACTTCGTCCATGGTGGCTTTGTTCTTGCCTATGAGTGATGCATAAAACACCACTTTGTTCAGCACTTGTCCCATTTCACGAATATTGGTATGAGATTTTGATGCTATGTAGTCTATGACCTCGTCCTCTACGAGATAGCCTTCTTGTCCAGCCTTTTTGCGCAATATCGCCACTCTAGTCTCGAAGTCTGGGGTCTGTATGTCTTGGATCAGTCCGCTACTAAATCTACTGCGCAGACGCTCTTCGAGTGTAGCGATTTCTTTTGGCGGTCTATCGCTCGCTATCAATATTTGTTTGTGATTTTGGTACAGGTCATTGAATGTATGGAAAAACTCTTCCTGCAAGCCCATTTTGTTTGATATAAACTGTATATCGTCCACCATGAGCACGTCAGTGTTTCTGTACTTCTCTCTGAAGCTAAAGTTGCCATTCTCGGCGCCGTTTTTTTCTTTGCCCGAGCGCACTGCGTCCACGTAGTCGTTCATAAACTTCTCACACGTCACATACAGCACGTTTAGTTCTGGTCTAGTCTGCGCGAGATAATTCCCCGCCGCCTGCATTAAGTGTGTCTTGCCCAGTCCCACACCGCCGTATATGAATAGCGGATTGAATTTCGAGCTAGGGTTCTCAGCCACACTGCGCACCGCTGCATACACGAATTGATTAGACTTACCTACCACGAAATTGTCAAAAGTGAATTTCGGGTCGAATTTCTGTTTGTTCTCTTCTTCTGCCTTTTGGCTCTCGACCAGTATCTTGGCGCGTTCGAGTTCTTCTTCGTGCTCCTGCTGGTCCACTATCTTGACAGTGGTGTATGTGTTGAATACTTCTTTGACTGCGTCTTGTATCTTAGGGTACAGGCTCCTATTGTTCACCTGATTTTTCGCCGTCTGGCTAGACGCCATCAGCCTCAGCTCGTCATTGGCGTAGGATATAGGCTCTAGTGTATCTATCCATAGGTCAAAAGTGACCGCCGTCACTTCGTTCTGCAATATATCCAATACTTTCTTCCATTCTTCGTGCAAATTCATTTCTTTTCCTCTTACTCCTATATTGTATCACAAAATGACTGTTAAGTCAATCTTTGTACGCAAATGTTATTGTTTATCCAATATTTGTATCATATCATCCACTTGGGCTTTTGCCTGTGCCACACTGCTGGCGAAACTATAGAATTTCAGTTTAGGCTCTGTCCCGCTAGGTCGCACTATTATGCTCGCCCTGCCCGCTAGAGAAAATCGCATAAAGTCACTCTTCTCCAGCCCAGTGTCATCGCGCAGATAATCTGTCACCCCCACTACCGCCTTGCCAGCGATAATAGTAGGTGGATTGCCTCGAAGCCCCCCTATCACAGCACGCATACGCTCCATACTGCCAGCCCCTTCATACATCACACTGTGGCTGTAATCGTACATGTAGTCGCTACCGCGTATCTCGTCTAGATAGTCTATTATGGTCTTGCCTTGCGCCTTTAGCACACTGCATATCTCTATCAGGAGTAGACTGGCACTCACGCCGTCCTTGTCTCGAGTGAATGTAGTCGGCATGTACCCATGGCTCTCTTCGTACGCGAATAGCATGTTGCCTCTGCTTAGCGCTTCATCCACTCTGTCGGCGATGTTTTTGAAGCCAGTCAGGCTGTCGAGACATGGCACACCATACTTGGCACAAATGCGCTTAGCCATAGGCGATGTCACCACACTAGTCACCACGAAGCCGTCGGTGTCGCGTGACAAAATGTACCGCAAGAATATCTGCCCCAGCGCATTGCCATTCACGAACACATATCCGCCGTCAGTGCGCACCATACATCCTATGCGGTCGCAGTCAGGGTCTGTCAGTAGCAATATATCCGCATTCACATCACGCGATAGCGCCAAAGCCTGCTCGTACGCTTCGGGTAGTTCGGGATTAGGCTTAGGACAAGTCTCAAACAACGGACTGACCTCTATCTGCGACGGCACACAGTGTATGTCTGTGTAGCCATGGCGTCGCAATATCTCTGGCACCAGATAATGCCCCGTCCCACACAACGGCGAGTATATGATAGTCACATCAGCACTCTTGCCCGCTCTACTCACTGTAGACATATCGGTCAAAAATTCATCCACCACATCGTCGCCTAGCACTATTCGCTCTGCTCTCGGCTCAGATACTGCCACACACTCCAAAGGGTCACGCCTAGACATCTCATCTGCTATGCGAGTAGCCACCGCACTGCCTATCTGACAGCCTCGGTGGTCAAATACTTTGTACCCGTTGTATTCTTTCGGATTGTGACTAGCGGTGATCATTATGCCCATGTCGGCACGCAGTTTGCGCACGCAATACGATACATACGGCGTAGGTTGGCAAGTGTCGAATGTGTATACAGTCACACCGTTTGCACGCAGGATGTCTCCTGCCAGCACCGCAAACTCACTGCTGTATAGCCTGTTGTCATAGCCTATCACTATGCTGGTCAAACCTTCTTGCCCCATGTACTCTGCCAGAGCAGTAGACGCCAGTGCCACAGTGTATCTATTCATAGCGTTCGTGCCTAGGCTGAGTTTACCACGCAGTCCGGCAGTACCGAAATTAATCAGCCCAGCGAACATCTCCTGTCGGCTGGCGTCAGTCATACCTCGCAATGCAGTGATTTCGTTCTCGTCGGTGATGTTTTCCACCCAATGTGTATATGTCTCTAAGTATTTCATACCAGTATTATACACCAAGCGCCGAAATTTTACAACCAAATCGACACAATGTGGATAACTACAAAAAATGTGGACAGATTGTGTATATCTTGACACAATTTATCCACATAAATTTTTTGCCGACGGTGTGGAGAAATAACGCGATTTTTCGTGAGAATCTCACTTATCCACATTTCCACAGCGCCTAATAATATTTATAACCTTTAATAATTAATAAAATAAATAAATGAACGGTGTGGACACGTCAAATGTGTATTATTCTCTGCTCCTTAGCCCACAACCACAGTAGTTTTGCCTATAAAAGCCATATATCTTGCTGAGTTCGGTAGACCTGAGATAGCCGTTGTCCTTTTTGAAATCACTGTATAGATACTTGACTGGACCAGTGCTGGCTAGGCGCTCGCCTATCTCGTTTATCCACTGCTCTATCTTGTGCGGGCTGAGAGTGAGAGTGGTGGCGAAATAGTCGAAATGCCTTTCGACGGCATACGCGTGCGCCTTGCTCATGCGCAAGGCATAGCATAGCCTGCACCGCTCAGTACGCTCGCCCAAATGCTCGTATCCTGCGATAGCGTCAAAATATTCAGACGGCACATATTCCGCTTCGACGAACGGCACACCAATGCTAGACAGAAACTTCTGCTGTTCGTCTCGGCGCTTGTAGTACTCGGTCGCGGGTAGGATATTGGGATTGTAATAATACACTGTGATGTCGAAACGCTGGCGCAGGCGCTCTATCACCGCACTACTGCAAGGCGCGCAACAACTGTGCAGTAGCAAACTAGGAAGATGATATTCTCTATCAGGGTGCGCCGAAACAAAACTCTCGCGAGCGCGGTCTACTGCGAGCAAGATGTCGTTCATTTTCTGATAGTTTGTCTTTTGCATACGGCGTATTATACCATAGCAAAATCCACATTTCAAGGTTTACTGACACTTTTTGGACAATTTGTCGTCAAAAATTTTCTCTAGCACAAAAATTTTGACGAAAATCTCCTAATCCATTGACATAAAAAATATTATTTTATATAATAAAATCACGAAAGATATTAGGAGTATATTATGAATTTTAGATGTAATGGATTAGATTTGTCAGAAGCGATCGCCAGAGTGATCAAGGCGACCAGCACCAAGACTACCGCCCCTATACTCGAGGGTATCAAGTTACGCACTGTAGGTGATAGCCTGATATTGTGCGCCACAGACTACGAGATCAGTATCCAAAAGACTATCCGCGCCGAGGTAAAAAGCGAAGGTCAGGCAGTAGTGCCGGGCAAACTTTTTGGCGAATATTTGCGCAAATTGACTAACGAACAAGTGACTTGCATATTGAATGAGAAAAATCAGCTCAAAGTGTCATATACAGACAGCGAAGGCTACATACAGTGTATGGAGTTGCTCGAATTCCCAGCCCCTACATTCATAGAGAAGGACAAATATTTCGAGATCAGCGAGCAGTCGCTCAAGTCTCTCGTCAATAGAGTGATTTTCGCCGTAGCCACAGACGACTCGCGCCCTATACTCAAAGGGTGCTTGCTCGAGGTGCAGGGCGACAATATCCGCGCCGTAGCGTTGGACGGATATAGGATGGCTATCGCCAATGAGAAGATATCTAGCACTACAGGTGACTTCAAGGTCATCGTGCCAGCCAAGACTTTGAGCGAGATATCTAGGATGATAGGCGACTCTGACGAGACTATCAGAGTGTACGTCACTGACAAAAATCTCCGCTTCGAGATGGGCTCTACCGTAGTCACTACTAGACTGATAGAGGGCGATTTTATCAACTACAAACAGATCATACAGAAGAATTTCTCTACCGTAGTGACACTGTCCAGTCCGTTGTTCGGCGAGGCACTCGAGAGAGCGAGCGTGCTGTCGCGCACAGATAGGAATAACCTGGTGAAATTCGACATCACTGAGAAAAATATCACTATCACGTCAAACTCCGAATACGGCAACATCATGGAGAATATCAACGCAGTCACTGCCGGCGATGACTTGCTGATAGCGTTTAATTCTAAGTATTTCATTGACTGCCTGCGCGCCATTAGCGATGAGTTTGTCAAACTAAACTTCACCAATGCTGTCAACCCATGCATCATATTGCCTATCGAGACTGAGGATTATCTGTACCTCATCTCCCCTGTGAGACTAAACTAATACCTACCCGCTACGGCGGGTTTTTTGATGACATCTATTGACAAATACCCACAAATGTAGTACCATAGACCTATGAAGATAAGATTAGACAAAAATGGTATAGTCAAGTCACCAAGTACCATAAAGAAAATAATGAACGTGCCAAAATATATGCTACTATTCGGCACCATGCTGTATGGCACTTACGTGGCGCACGAGGTAAATCAGCCCACTATAGACCTGCCCACCAGCGACCAAATCGCTGAGAGCATAGAGGCTCTCGGCGCTAGCGACTATTACGTGTCGCTAGGGCACAAATGCGACATGTACCAAGGCGCTTGGGATAGAGATAATCCGACAAATGCAGATAAAATTAGGAACAAATTAGACCTTATCGAAGCCAAAATATTAGACATATTGCACTCAGATACTAAATACACCCGCGTAGAGCTCCCAGCCGACCGAGACACACTGACTATATATGTGGACAAGGACTTTTCTGACGAGAAATACGAGCAAATGCAGATAGTGGTGGACGAGATGAATGCATTCCTGCAGTCGCGCGCTGGATACAAACTAGAACTGCATCGCGGTGTGCCACTGCTGAAATATCTCGACCCATACCGCATTATTGTGCACAAAATGGACGCAGATTTTAGGAGCCGAGCAGGCGGTGTCACTGTGAGAAAAGAGGATAATATCAACAAAATGGCATTTTGCCACATGCTTTTGGCTGATAGTGACAATGTGTCATATTTTCAGGACGTATTCCGCCACGAATGCATGCACGCTGTGTTTGGTTTAGGCGACGCATACACATACGAAGATGTCATCACTGACTACGTGGAAGGGATGATGGGGTCATATATGCAGACTTATGATCTCAATACTGTCAAACTACTAGACGCATTGTACAACACCATGAGTAGCGACACCACTACCGAAGAGCGCCTAGACGCACTGTCGGACTTTATGCATAGCACTTATGCATACCAAAAAGACATAAACAAATACGAGGACATAATAAACGACGAGAATTATGACTTCGACCTAGTGGACCAAGACGTCATATTCTGCATCGACGGCAATCCATTTGGCTTGGTACCATGGAAAAGTAATGCTATATATACCAGCTACATTGAGATAAAAGACGGCAAGGTGCAGGCGCTGTCAAGGTCACAAACATTAAATTCAGACACGCCATATATATTGTCATCAGACACGCGCCAAAATGTAGATATGACTAGTCGCACTTATGTCAAAGACGGACATATATTCGTAAGCGGGTATCTCTTAGGGTTCAACAAGCCTACTGGCAAATTCGTGACGTTTGACATGACATCAAAGACACTAACTGAGTACAACACTACTATACTCGACACCGCATTTGATGACATTGTCCGCCAAGAAGAAGACGCCCGCACCGAAGTAGAGGCATACAGACTAGAGCATGGTGAGACTATGTATCAGAGCCAAATAGCAGACAATATCAAAAGTCAATTGACATATGATTTCATAGCGAAGAATTTGTATTATAAGGGCGAAATAAACCCTAACGCAACGGTAGAATACGATTTTGATTACCACGCGGTATACAGGAATATATACAGCGCCGACACTATTAGCCTACACGACGACGTGCATGTGTGCGAGAACGGCGTGATACTCATCGGCTCCATCATGACAATAGTGAAATTTGATGACATATATGTATTGGTGCGCTTTACGCCACAGGCAGACGGCACTGTGCGCATCTCTAGTATGGCAGGATATGAGCGAACGGATATATCACTCGCAGAGCATGACTATAGCCAAGATTATTATTGCACATATTTCATAGACTAAAAAATGACAATACATCGGGCTGACCGATGTATTTTTGTCTCAAATAAATTGACTTGGCAGATAGATTTTGCTACAATGTCGTGTATAGGAGTAGATATGGATTACGATTTCAAGCAGATAGAAGCCAAGTGGCAGGACAAGTGGGAGCACGATGATAGACTACTCGCGGTGGATTTTCATCCGACTAAGCCAAAGTATTACGTGCTGTATGAGTTTTTTAATATCAGTGGCAGTTTGCATATGGGGCATCTGAAAGGCACTGTGCCAGCAGACGCACTCGCTAGGTACAAGAGATTTCAGGGATACAATGTGCTATTCCCTATGGGGGGAGACAGTTTCGGCTTGCCAGCAGAGAACGCTGCTATCAAGCACGGTATCAACCCTCGCACATTCGTGGCGGACGGCATGAAGAACGCCATGGAGCAATTAAAGAAGATAGGCTTGACTTACGACCGCTCGAGAGTGTTTTGCACTAGCGATGAGGAGTATTACAAGTGGACGCAGTGGATATTCTTGCAGTTATTCAAGCACGACAAGGCGTACAAGCACAAGGGCTATGTGAATTTTTGCCCAAAATGCGCTACTGTGCTATCCAATGAAGACAGCCAAGGCGGAAAATGTGACCGTTGTGGCAGTGATGTGTTACAGGTCAACCGCGACGTGTGGTATCTGAAGATGCGCGAGTATTCGGACAAACTGCTCGGCAATGTGGACAGGATACAAATGGCAGATAGCCTCAAAGAAGCCCAGCGAAACTGGATAGGCCGTAGCGAAGGCATACAGCTGAAGTTAGAAGTGGTAGACGAGGCAGGTGCTCACCTCTCAGAAATAGAGATATATACCACTTGCATAGAGACAGTGTATGGTATGACATTCGTGGTGCTGGCACCAGAGCATGGCTTGGTGGACGAGATATCTGACCGCATCAGCAATATTGACCAAGTGCGTGATTACCAGCAAAAGACCGCTCTAAAGAGCGAACTGGACCGCATTAGCAAGACTAAGGACAAGACAGGCTGTAGACTGGACGGCGTGTACGCTATCAATCCAGTCACAGGCACTCGTGTGCAGGTGTATTTGGCAGACTTTGTGCTAGGTGGCTACGGCACAGGCGCTGTCATGGCTGTGCCTACGCATGACCAGAGAGATTATGAATTTGCGCGCGCATTTGACATCCCTATGATCCAAGTCATAGAGGGAGATGTGTCAGAGTGCGCCGTTGAGAAGGCGGAGTATCTGGACAAGAACTCACGTATGCTCAATAGTGGCGAGTTTACCGGTATGCCAGTGCGCGAAGCCAAAGAGAAGATAGCAGATATGGTGGTATCCAAAGGCTACGGCGAGCGCAAAGTAAACTACAAGATGCAAGATTGGCCATTCAATAGACAGAGATACTGGGGCGAGCCATTCCCTATAGTATTTTGTGACCGCTGTGGCACTGTGGCACTCTCTGAGAGTGACCTGCCACTGGTACTGCCGTATACAGACGATTATCTGCCTAATAGCCATGGCGATTCGCCATTGTCCAAGATAGATGATTTCGTGAATTGCACCTGCCCTAAGTGTGGCGGACCAGCAAAGCGCGAGACTGACACTATGCCAAACTGGGCTGGCTCTTCGTGGTATTGGCTGAGGTATTGTGACCCACACAATGACAAAGCGCTGGCCGATATGGACAAACTCAAGTACTGGGGTAGCGTGGACTGCTACATAGGTGGCACAGAGCACATCACTCGCCATGTATTGTACGCGTTCTTCTGGCAAAATTTCTTGTACGAGATAGGCGCAGTGCCTACTCGCGACCCATTCACTAGGAAACTGGGCAGTGGCTTGATACTGGACGACGAAGGCAAGAAGATGAGCAAATCATCCAAAAACGGCGTGTCTCCACTCGAAGTGATAGATACTTATGGCACTGATGTGGCTAGGATGCACTTGTCGTTCCTCGCAGGATATGAGGACAACTGCCAGTGGACATTCAATGGCATAGAGGGTATAATGAATTTCCTCGACAAAGTGTGGGCATTGCCAGATATGCTACGTGGCGACGACATCTCGCCAGAGCATGAGGTCGAACTCAACGTGCTCATCAAGAAAGTGGGCGAAGATTATGACAATCTGAAACTCAATACCGCTGTGTCTGCGTGTATGATATTTATGAAGAAAATCCGAGAAGATAAATTCATCACGCGTGAAGAATTGAGAAGATTTTTGATAGTGCTCAATCCACTCGCACCACACATCACGAGCGAACTGTACGAGAGAGTGTTCGCAGACAATATATTGGACGCTTCGTGGCCTGTTTATGACGAAAATAAACTGCAAAAAGATGAGATAGAGGTGGTAGCCCAAGTCAACGGCAAAGTGCGAAAGATAGTGTCTGTGCCTATCAATATCACCCAAGACGAACTCGTCGCGCACATCAAGGATAACGCTCTCCTGCCTATAGACTTTGACGCAGTGACTAAGATTATCTACGTCCCACGCAAAGTCATCAATTTCATAGTAAAAAACTAGAATAAAAAACTAAAGTGAACTAAACTAAAAAACTAAAGCAAAAATCTTAAGAAATAATTAAAATAAAAGATTAAAGCAAAAATCTTAAGAAAAAATCTTGAGTAAAAAGCTAATAAATATTATAAATTAATAATATGTAAACAAAACAACCCCCACTTTGCAATGCGAAATGGGGGTTGTTTCACTATTTGACTGTACATTATTTTTTAGTAAAATATTTTTTGGTTCACCCGTTTTATAGCGAGTTTTTCATGGTGCAATATGAAATATTATTCTATTAGATATGCATTGATGTCAAAAAGATTAGTTTTGATATGATCTACTATTTTACAATTCTCATTAAAGAAAAAGCTTTTGTCGTTTTCATAGATTATTATCTGATTTGAATTAGTCGATTTTTTTAGTTTGGGTATTGATGTAGAGAAACTTAATTTATCATCAAACAAGATATCATTAAAAAACATATCTAATTTACAATAATCAATTATTTTATACGCTCTATCTTTGTCTGCTTTAGTCCATAGATAGCAATTTTCTCTTTTATTGACTTGTAGTCGCTTCATAAGAATATTATTTAACACAACTCTGCAAGGTAGCCATTCTTGTGTAAAGTAATATTGTTTTAATTGTACTATTTTTTTTAGGATGCAGTTATCCACAAAATCCAATTTTTGGCGCGTAATTCTTTCATTAGTTATTATTCTGTCGAATCCATACTGTTCAAGTGCAAAATTATAAGAATCATTGTTAAGTAATGTAGAATTAACAAGTGTATCATCCAAATCAACAACGTATATCATTTTAGATACAATTCCTTTATTGTCACATTTGTCAAAATAGTAGCCCCGTCCAAAATCTGCTGTTTATTCAATTCGAAGATTGGTGCATTGATGTCCGTTTTTTTGTCAAACATGACATATCTTGCTTTGCCATATTCTTTTGCTTTTTGTAACGCATGGCGAGACCCGCTATCTCCATTTCCTTGCGCAAAACTGGCTACTAGTACTATAGCTTTTGCAAACATTGCTTGCAGTCGATCTCTGTCAATAAATCTTTTAATTTTATCAAATCTGTTTTTTGCTTCACTGACATATTCTGTTAGCACTAGCCCATTATTTTTCACTATTTCATCCACCAGATTTTTGTTCTCTTTTGGATATATACTATCAAAAGATGTAGGGAGAATGCCAATCGTTCTTCCGCCATTGTCTATGCAAACTTTATGGGCAATAGTATCGCAACCTTTTGCCAGTCCGCTAACTACAGTTAAATTATTTTCTACTAATTCTTTTACTATTTTTTGTTCTCTCGTCACGATATCTTGAGTCGGGGTCAAAACACCGATTACGGCAATATTATTATCTATTTCGTTTAATAAATTTATATCACCTTTGTATACAAACAGAAACGGTCTTTCACTGGGTTTGAGCTTTTGGCTTATATTCGGAAAATTGTCATCAAAAGCACAAACTACACTCAAACTTTTTTCTAGGAGTTCTTTTTTTAATGACTCTAAATTAATATCAAGAGCCTTTATCATCTCTTTATCAAAAAAATCGCGCCAAAACATAGCATTGGACTTTATCGTGCCATGTCTTTTCATTTCATACAATTTTAACGCCAATATCGAAGACATATTTACTCTCTTGTTTTTGCTATTACATATAATATAACATTTTTTGCGCCCAAATTCAACAATGTTTGAATGCAATCTTCAGCGACATTAACATTTGCAGTATAAACATCATCTACTAAAATAATATTCTTGCCATTAATTGCATTTTTTTTAATTTCACATGTGTCTAGTGTAATGTTTTGATAAGGCATTTCTCCTGTATTGTGTTCCAATCTCCAATTATGTGTAGTTTTTGTATCTTTTATTCTTTTGATTATATCTGATCCATTTTCCAACCCGAGATTGTCTACTGCGCTAGAAATTGCTTTCCTAAACATTAATTGGCACACAGCGTAATGATTTTCTGCTTTTGACCTTGGAATAACACACACCATAAAATCTGTATTTCCTTGCGTAATTTCCGTAATGTCTTTGACTGCTTTTTCATAAACAGCAATAAAATCTTTGACCAGTTCTAATTCGCTATGCTGTTTGTTCATATTTTTTAAGTGGTTAATAAAGTCTGGGTTTCCACTTTTGTGATAGCCTACATATTCGCAGTTATAATAACCCAAAATGTCCCTATCTAAATATTTGTTTGCCTTTATTGTAAATTTTTCCATTTTTCCTCCTTGATTTTTTTACAACAAAAAAGCTAATCACCTATAATTGCGATTAACTTACATAACTGACCAACCTTAACATAAAAGGTTAGATTATAGTTGATTTTTATTTAATAATTATAGCAAGCCAATTTGGTTATTTGCTCATTGACTAGACTATAACATATAATTTGTTACAATGTCAATATTCACTGCCATTCATTTGTGTTTTTATAATTAAATTTGAAAAAGTTGTATTTTGCAATAATTCAATGTCCGTTGCTAGGGTGTGATAAAAAATAGTATCTAAACAAAACAACCCCCACTTTGCGATGCGAAATGGGGGTTGTTTATATATTTTATTATTTGGTGGTGCTAAGGGAGTTATTCTATTACACCGCTCTTTTTAGTTTAGATATGGTACTGATCATATAGGTCTCATTGAGGCGGTAGCCTGCCGAAGTGGATGAATCTTCGACGAACTCGTGCGCCCAAGTGATGTCAGTATTGTCTTTTTTAGTCGCCCAGATGGCGTATTCTTTCTTGGTGAGAGAAGTCAATCCAAAGCCAATTTTTGCCACCACAGTTAGTTTCGTCACGCCAGGCACGCCATTCTCCACGCCGTCGTAATACACTTTGGTCTTAGCAGAGTCGACGTCTGTTTGTTTGGTCGCTATGATGACCACATTCGCCCAAGTCTCGCCTAGTGCTGTGACGCCCATATCGTTATTATTTGCTTCTTCGATTATCTTCTCTGCGTAGGACTCATATCCGCCCAGTGCTTTTGAGAACGAATCTGTGTTTTGGAAATTATACACATCGAAGACGCCAGATATATTGATCACGTCATCCGCCGATTGGCTCTCTATGGCGCGCTGACCGACGTCAAACATTATGACATTGGTCAGGTTGACCACTCTGCATCCTTCATTGGACAGATTGATAGTAGAGTGTGCAAAAGTCCTAAACATAGAGTTTTTGATATTGATAGTAGTAGGGCTAGCAGTAGTACCGCCACCAGCCTCTACTGCTCTATACATATTGTATAGAGTGCAATACGCTATTCTCTGCGGGTCAGGTATCTCGACTAAATAACTATCTCTGCTCTCGTCGTAGTTGCCACCCTGTATCTCTAGATTGATAGCATTGGTCAGGCTGACGTATATGTAAGCCCACTTGCTAGAGCCCACACCGCCCGATTTGATAGCAGATGAGTCGTTGTTTCTAGCAGCGTAATTTATCAGATGTCCGTTGCCGTAGATAGTGTTCTTGGCGGAATAACTATCCAGTCGTGCGTATGTGCCTAGTGCTATCTGCTCTGCCTGGTCGTCGTGGCCGAGGCTCTTTTGGAGTACCACGTAGTTGCCACCGTTTATAAATCCTGCCTCGTCCCAGACATTGACTGCATTCACGATGTGGAATGTATATGTATCCAGTGTCCTGCCCAGTTTATTCATGGCAGACACCACTACAGTGCCAGCAGAGAAATTGTCAGCGTACACTTCAGCCACACTACTGCCAGTGATAGCATTGAAGTACAGATATACATAAGTCACACCGTCTATAGTGACTAGAGTCTGGTCATAAGTGACATTGCCATTGCTCACTGTCCACACTATATTGCTGGTATCAGCGCTCGCTGGGCTGACAGCCACAGGCATACGATAATAATTCTGCACTGCGCCGTCGTAATACGACTTATTGCCAGTCACGCGCACGCGCTGTAGTCCGCACTCTAGGTCCAGAGTGTCGTCGTGGTCGATGAATTCCACACTACTGATGCCGTCGCGGAAAATAGTCACAGTCTTGACATATTTGCCTCTATAATTCACTGTCACAGTAGTGCTAAATGTAGCAGAGGCGTCAGCAGGTATCTTGACATTGATGTATCCGTCGTCAGTGTCTATGATTGCCGTCGCGCCATCGGTGGCAGTGGCGGTGAAGTACTCATAATACACACTGCCTGCCAAATCGCTAGGCTGTATGGCTATGCTCAGCTCGACTTTCTTCACACTCCACTCCACATACACCGTCTGCTCGTTGTCGAGAGTGTGGGTATTGTATATCAGGTCGAAGCCGTCTATGTCTTTGATATATTTGATGACTATAGTGCTCTCTGTACCGCTACGGTCGTAATCGCACGCTCTCGCGCACACTGTCGCTGTGCCGTAGTCTGAGAACACCACTGTGCCATTGGACACGCTGGCTGGACCGTTCACGACAGACCAAGTCACTCCTTTGTCCGTCGCGTCAGTAGGCGATACACTCGCTGTCAATGTGACAGTATTGGAGAATGTAGTCACGCTGGTGACAGCAGTGTCGTTGTATCTAAAGCCAATGCTCTCAGTCAGTTGCACCACATCCACAGATATATCTATGTGGGTGTCACTGCCGATGAATTTCACAGTGACGACGCCAGAGCCACCCTTCGTGCCTGCCACAGTGAGCGTCCTACCGCTGATAGTCAGCGTGTGCGCGTCAGCATTGGTGGTGGTCGCGGTCAATGTACCGCTAAAGTCGATAGGCAGGACATTGCTGATATAGAATGTCTTAGTCTCGCCCACCAGCATCTCCCACGCGGTGTAGTCTATCTCGAAACTCTCTGCCTTGCCGAGTGTGCTACGTATCTTGAATTTCTGATACGTCTCGCTAGTGCCGTTGTACATTATGCGTACAGTGATTTCTACTGCTTGCGCCTTGGTGAATGTTATCACACCGTCAGCCACAGTCGCTATACTATCATCACTACTCTCGTAGACGACTGTTTTCCTATCCAAAGCATCGCTAGGCCCGAATGTCGCACCTATGCTGTACGCCGTCTGCGCCGTCACTATGGTAGTGCCGTTCGCACTTGCATTGGCTAGCGCTGTAGGTAAGGTGATATTTGCCTCTTTGTATACATACACAGTCAAAGTAGTGGCCTCGTCCGCAGTCACTGCCACAGTGGTAGTGCCACCTGCATTCACTGTGAGCACGCCGTCGTTTGCCACTCCCACACTGTCTCCATTGCCTGTGATGCCAAACTCAGACACCATTGCGTTGAATATTGGGTACACTATAGGCACTCTGCCGTCTGCTATGTCTATGACGTAGTCTGTCCCTGTCGACCCTGCAGACACAGTGAGGATATTGTATCTCGTGTCATTGCGTATAGTCACGCTGGCAGTCGCGTCTACCGCGCTGTCGTAATCGTTGGTCACAGTCACAGTGATGACGGCTGTGCCGTTGCCTCGGATAGTGATGACGCCGTCGCTGGCCACTGTGGCTACGCTGGCATTGTCTGTGGCGAAAGTCATACTGTACCCAGACAGCGCCACTCCGTCTATGGTAGGCACGCACTCATATCTCAGTGCCAATGTGCTACCGGCAGATAGATTTTCCACCACATATCCGGTCAAAATGTCGCCTTCATATACATTGATACCTTTGGCGCGGTGCAAAATGTGCACTCCCACAGGGATGACCTGCTCGCCTGTCGTGGATACATACTCTAGCCCGAGTGTAGCACTGCCACCGCCCACGAATGTCAGCGTGTCGCCTGCTACAGTGAATACAGCGTTGTCACTAGAAGTATACGTCACGCCAGCCTTGTAATAATCACTAGGTACGGCGATGAAATAATCACTAGGCATGGTGTACTCGCCGTCAGAGTATTGGCACACTATGTCGCCGACATACTGTTCGCGAATGGTCAAAGTCTTGATGTAGCCATATGTGCTCTCTAGCGTCTTAGTCTTGGTCACACTGCCAGCGCTAAATGTGATAGTCACCACACCCGGTGCAGTGAATACCAGCACGCCGTCGTCAATGTGCGCTATGTCTGACTGTACGCTATATTCTATAGCAAAAGTCTCTCCTTCCGTCTCTTCTGATGTCAGGACTACTGTAGGACCATACATTTGCGTTATAGATATGCGCTCTTGCGCTGTGATGTAATCATCACTCGGCGCTGTAGCAGAGAAAATAATATCGCTAACCTTAGGTTCATCCACCGCTTTGTCACCAGTATATTCTACCGTAATGCGCGCCACTGCGACATCGCCTAGCGTAGCACTCACTATTACGCGTCCGCTGGAGACAAACTCTAACTTTTCTCCAGATATGCGCGCTATGCTGGTGTCGCTCGTGCTGAGCGTGTAAATATTGTCCACATTGGCAGTAGCAGGCAGTACAGCGAATTTCCCTGCCAAATCTACTATAGCCTCTTCTGTATATATGTATTGCTCTCCTACCACCTGCACGTCAGTAGCACTCTCGCTCACTGCTACTGTCATAGTCTGAGTGAGTACGCTAGCACTGGTCGCGATAGATACAGTGATGACTGCATTGCCACCGCATTCGCCAGTCACTACCCCGTCTGAGATAGACACTGCGTCACCAGTGTGCGTGTAAGTGATGTATTCGCGCTTCGCGTATAGCGGAGAGATATTTATCTCGTCCCAAATGCTAAAACTCTCTCCCGCGCGCACAGCCACATGACTAGTGACAGCAGTCTGACTGTCAGGATGTCCGCCAGTACTCTCTATGCGCACAGTCTCAGTCACACCGTCAGCGGACAAATGCACTGTGACCACTCCAGCACGCGAGAAACGCACTACATCTCCGTCTAGTACAGCCACATCGGTGTCGCCTAGACTAATGTCAGCAGTGGTGCGAGTAGTATGCGCTGGATATAGCGTATACCCTATGCGATAAGTGTCGCTCGCCGAATAAATCTCGTCATTTTGGCTATATGTGTGCACTATCTCGTCGTCCACAATGGCAGACAGAGATATGTTGTTTATCTTCTCTACATTTCTGCGTACATTTATGTCCAGATATCTGTCAGTGGTGCTAGCGCCGTCTAGATATACTCCCAGTCGGGTCGTGCCCTTGTCTGCCAAGGTCACTATGGCACCATTTAGCGTCACACTAGCGCCGTCCTCTATGGCAAAGTCCACATCGCTGTCCGCTATGATAGCGAAACTGTACGCTGGTCTATTGCTCGCAGGCAAAGTATACTCTAGTGTAGTCGCGTCTCCCAGCGTCACTCTAGGTATGCTGGCGTCTATGTACACCATAGTGATAGTGTTGGACACCCCACTGTCAGTGTAGGCAGTGACTTTGACTTTGCCGTATTTGTTGTTTAATGTCTTGATAGTGAATGTCAGCACCCCTTCAGATACGCTGGCTACTGTGCTGTCAGACACAGAGTACTTCACAGTCTCTGTCGCGTCACTAGGCGCGTATACCACACCCAAATCCACCGTCCTGAGTGATGTGTAGCCAAAATCCGCCACACCGAACGCCACGCTCTGCGCTTTTCTGCGGATATCTACGAACCACTCCGCCGTCAGCGTGCCCTTGCCAGAGTCAGCAGTCAGAGTGACTATAGCCGACCCGCCACCTACTACTTTGACCTTGCCGTCCTCGACAGTCAGCACCGCCTCGTCGCTCGATGACACAGATATACTGCTCCTGTCCGCGTCGCTAGGTGCATAACTCCACTCTAGTGGCAAATACCCAGTCAGGTAGTCCTCGTAGTCGAAGGTGTGCGCGTTTTTCGTACTAAAAGACACACTGCTGACATATCCGAATGTCGAAGTGTATGTCTTGGTCAATATTTTGTCAAATCCCTCAGCCTGCGCGCTGATGACCACAGTCCCTGCGCGACTAAATACTATCTGGCCAGCGTCATTCACTGTCGCGATGTCAGGTCGGTCGCACGTATAAGTGATGCGCTCATCCGCCCCTGCCGGCACGAAAGTAATGCTCGGGAAATTAAATGTTTTCTTGCTAGACACCACTGGTGTAGTGTCTGTGCTGATGTCTTCTATGTGTAGTTTGACTTCTACGTCAAACTGATACTTCACAGTACTGTCGTTTTCCACAGCGACGGTGATAGTGGCTGTGCCACGCCCTTTGGCGCGCAATTCTCCACCTGCCGACACAGACAGCACGCTAGGATTGGACGAAGTATATACGAAACTAGCATTCTGCGCCTCAAATGGTGCATACTGCGTGCTCAACTGCACTCTGTCGTCCTTGTACATCAGGCCCACTTCATTGTCCACCCACACTCTGTGCACTCTGTCGCTAGTGACAGTGACCTTGCACGTGGCGGTCTTGGTAGAATTTTCTTTGCTGGTAGCATATATGTACGTCGTGCCAAAGTCTACACTGGTCACCCTGCCTTGGCTGTCCACCACAGCCACTGACTCATTCGCACTGCGAAATTCTACCGATTTGTTGTTGGCTAGTTTGGGGTACACATTGACTTGTAGATTAGCAGTCACGTCGTCAGAGGTGGACTTGTCTAGCACTATTTCGTTGGTCACGAATTCTATGTATTCGACATACAAATATGTGGACCTATACACTATAGTCCCACCGACAAACAGCATTGCTAACACTATCAACGGCATAAGTATGATAGCGAATATCATTGTTTTCTTCATTGTATGCCTCCTATTCTATCTTTGCGTATTTTTTGTGAGCGGTCAGCGCGAATATCAGCACATTGACAGCCATATATACTGCAGTGATCACTCCCAGCGTCAGGTATAGATAAGTCTGTGTGAAAAAGAACGGGAATACTATAGCGATGACCCCTTCTAGCGCGCATATGACCAAGCCGATGACTATCAATATGGTCGAATTGGTCTGATTGTCTGCATTGGCGCCCGCCTTGACGTAAGGATGTCGCACATTGAGATTGAGCCCATTCAGTATCACGCCCACAGCGAATGCTAGCGACAGTGCTAGTATGATAGCACCTTGGGTAATGGTGACGAAGCGCATACTACATAGTATGATCACACTGATGAGCAGTGCGCCTAGCGCCACGAAGAGATTTAGCACCCCTTTGGCGAGTAATTGCACTCTGTAGTCCACTGGTATTATCTTGGTGATGTAAAACTGCTTGCCTTCTCGGCTGACTGCGCTGGCTGAGAATGAGTTTATCAGTATCATAAATACGAACACTACTAGTATAGACACCCCAAAGGCGATGTCCCCACCCATCTGCGCCTGACCGACTTTCTTCACCAGTTTGCTGGTCAAAAACACCATGACAGGGGTGATGATGGATATGCCTAGATAAAAGTACGCATATGTCTGAGTGCGGATGATGTCCTTGCACTCTTTCTTGAATATCGCCATAGTAGGCTTGTCAGACGTCAGGGCGCTCTTTTTGGAGAAAATGCCCACATTGCCCTCGAGCACATTGCGCCTGACGCGAGTGTACACAGGTCGCGCTATCAGTAGCCCTATGCCACCTATGACTACAGTCAAAGCCACTAGTAGTGCTATACTCTTCACTAGGCTGGTGCAGTAAAATATATTGTTTAGCCACATGACAGCGTTCCATTTAGTGTTTAGCGCCACTATGAATCTAGTCACGTACACCTTGGTGTCCACGTTTAGAGTGTTGTGTATGTAGTATTCCGCTAGGAAATTCAATATATAATTATACGCCACGAACGCCACAGTCAGTAGCAGTATGAATATGATGAGTTTGATGATATTGTGATTTTCGAGCAAAGTGAGTATGTACAGAGTAGGCACTACTAGCACAGTCGCCACTGCGAACGGCACGAGCGGTGCGAATACCACTGCCAGTGCCAGCCTAGCCACGAAGCCCGCCGACAGCGCTCCCCACGACCAGCCGAATACCAGCATAGTAGGCACAGTGCTCAGCAATGCTACGCCCAGCATATATATGTATACCACTATTAATTGCGCCACGAATACACTCACAGTACTCATCGGAAATCTCGCTGTGATGTTTAGGTCGCTGGGCTTTAGGAAAAATTTGATCTCCAGCGACACACCCATCACCACCAGCATCACCTCGATGATAGTGAATAGCAAGGTAGAGAATTGCTGTGCTGAGATGTCAGCAGATATATGCGTGTGTATGATGTCGAAGAGATACTTCGCTATCAGTAGCACCACTCCCAAGGTGAGTACGGTGGTGATGAATGACAATATATTGCCCTTTTTGTCCGCACTGGAATCGCGTCTAAACGATAGTTTGAAATGCAATCCCACATAAGTCAAGATTTTCATTTCGCGTCTTCCTCGTTTATCTCTAAGAATAATTTCTCTAGGTCAAATTTGGCATCTCTTTGCGCGTCTTTTAGGTTAAGAAACTCTACCAAATGCCCTTTCTTTATGATACCTACAGTGTCGCAGACTTCTTCCACTATGTCGAGATTGTGCGACGAAAATAGCACTGTGTTGCCACGGCTGGCGTAGTCTCTGATGCACTTTTTCACTTCGTTCGTGGTGGTGGGGTCGAGTCCCATCATTGGCTCGTCTAGCACCCATAGTTTCGGCTCGTGTATGAGCGAGCCTATCAGGCATATCTTCTGCTTCATACCATGCGAATAACTAGATATCTGATTGTCTAGGTCGTTGTTTATCTTGAATAAATCCGCATAGTAGTCCAGACGCTCCTTTTTGAGCTCTTTTGGCACACTGTATAGACTGCCTATGTAGTTTACGTACTCCCTGCCGGTCAGTTTGTCATACACAGCGTGGTCGTCCGGCGCGTATCCTACAGTCTGCTTCGCGCTGGCTGGCGAGCGCGCCATGTCGTGACCATTCACTATGATGCGCCCTTCGTCGAACGGCAATATCCCCACTATGCTCTTGATAGTAGTCGATTTGCCAGCACCGTTGCCCCCGACTAAGCCCAATACTTCGCCGTCGGCTACCTTGAAACTGATATTCTTAGCAGAGTATTTCTGCGCTCCTTTATATTTTTTTGAGAAATTGATGACTTCTAACATATATTCTCCTTTTTTCTATCCAAAAGTAATTATGTTGATTATACCCCCCCCGCATTTTTGTCAAGGGGTTGCGCACATTTTGGCGAAAAATGTGTCTTTTGTTCTATATTATAGCGAAAAATGTATATTTCATTCTATATTTTATAGCGAAAAATGTATCTTTGGCTCTATATCATAGCACTAATATATCTTTGGCTTTATATATTATAGCAGAAAAATGTATATTTTGCTCCTTATATATCTTAATATATATTATATATGTGTTATATTAACATATTTTATGTACCGAGGTCAATACTCCACGACAAAAAATCTGCGCCGAAGCACAGATTTATCTAATAATGAATGAATCTAGACACAATGTCCCAGACAATACGCGTATGGTCACGCTATGTTTCTTGTTTTTTAGTCCGTCTCGCACGTACGCCACAGCGGTCGTGTTGTCCGCAAACAAGATGTATGCAAGCATATCATTTATGACTAAAATATATCAGAAATTTATTTTGTATGCAAGCGTATCATTTAGTTTTGCGATTTCTGCCATACAGCACCAATTTCACTATCTCCACGCTCGGGATGATAGCCAGCGACGCCACCATTACCCACACCCATTGCGACGCACTCAGCGCGCACAGGCCGAACATCCGTCTCACGATAGGCACGAATGCCACTATGCTATTCAGTGCTGTGGTGACTACGAAGCAAATATTGAATGTCTTGTTCTCGAAAATATTGATGTCCAGTATACTGCCGTTCGTCTTGGCATTGATGCTGTGCAGTGTCTGCACGAATATGATAGTGAAGAACACCATAGTGTTCGCCACCTCGGGCGTAGCGTAAATATTGGCCAGCACATACACACTCATCACGCATATGAGCTGGAGTATGGACTGGTACACTATGCCCACAGTGACACTGCGCGAAAATACACTCTCTCTGCTACTGCGCGGGGCGCGAGTCATGATGTCTTTCTCGGCTTTTTCCACCCCGAGTGCGAACGCCGGCAGGCTGTCAGTGACGAGATTGATGAATAGCATCTGCGACGCGGTCAAGAATGTCACATTTGGGAAAAATATCAGCCCTAGTAGCATACCTACTACTTCTATCATATTGGTGCTGAGCAAATATTGTAGCGCCTTTTGGATATTGCTGTACACTTTTCGACCTTCTTCGACAGCCACCACTATGCTGGCAAAATTGTCGTCCGTAATGACCATATCTGACACATTTTTGACCACATCAGTACCCGATATGCCCATACCCACGCCAATGTCGGCTATTTTCAGGCTAGGGGCGTCATTGATGCCGTCGCCAGTCATAGCCACTACTTTGCTCTGCTTTTTTATGGCGGTCACTATCTTGACCTTGTGCTCAGGGGTGACGCGTGCGAACACTGTGTAATCCCCTACCTTGCGTGCAAACTGCGCATCACTCATGGCGTTTATCTGCTCGCCTGTCAGGACTTGGCTCTCGCTGTCCGCTATGTGCAGGCGTCGCGCTATGGCAAAGGCGGTGTTTTTGTGGTCGCCTGTGATCATCACTGGCTTTAGCCCAGCAGAGAAGCATTTTTGTATGGCGTCATATACTTCTACACGCGGTGGGTCTATCATGCCTACCAGCCCCAGGAATGTCATATCGCGCTCTAAGTCAGCGTCCATATTGTATTCGTCGTATGCTTTGTAGCACAGCGCCAGCACGCGCAGGCTGGAGTCCGCCATTTCTTTGTTTATGGCTTGCAAGCGTCGGCGAATGTCTGGAGTGAGCGCTTGGATTTTGCCATGGATATTTATGGTGGAGCAACGCTCTATCACCATATCAAACGCCCCCTTGGTATAACTCACTATGCCACCTATGCTGTGCACAGTGGTCATCATTTTTCGCGTGGAGTCGAACGGGAGTTCGAACAGTCGCTTGTGCTTTTTGAGTGCGAAATGTGGCATAGCGTACTCGTACAATGCCACTTCGGTGGGCTCGCCTAGCACAGCCCCTTTTGATACAGTGCATTCGTTGCACAGCGCCATACAGTTTATGGCGTGCGTGTACTCGTCTGTGCCAGTGTCTGCCTCGCAACGCTCGAGATTTAGGTACAGGTGGGTCAGGGTCATTTTGTTTTGCGTCAGAGTGCCAGTCTTGTCCGAGCAAATCACTTGGCAACTCCCCAGCGTCTCTACGGCGTGCAGTTGCTTGATGATGACTTTGCGCTTGGCGAGCTGGGTCACACCCATAGCCATGATGATAGTGATGACGGCAGGCAAACTCTCTGGTATCGCTGCCACCGCCAGTGCCACTGACGTCATGAGTGCAGAGAGCACGCTCCGCTCTGATGCGAAGAATATCTCGAGCAAGAATATCACCACGCACACCACCAGCACTGATATAGTGATGACTTTGCCTATCTTTTGGAGTGATTTCTGGAGTGGGGTCTGCTCTTTTTTGGTGGAGAATATCATATTGGCTATCTTGCCTATCTCGGTCTGATTGCCCACTGCCACCACCACGCCTTTGGCTCTGCCGGCACTCACACTGCATCCGCTAAATGCCATATTTTTCTGCTCGTTTATGGCAGTGTGCTTGTTCAGTATCAGATTGGCGTTTTTCTCCACCGGCAAACTCTCGCCCGTCAGACTGCTCTCGTCGCATTTCAGCGAATGCGTCTCTATTAGGCGCAAATCCGCCGGCACTATGTCGCCTGCCTCGAGACACACTATGTCGCCCACTACCAGTTCGTCGCTCGATATGTGCATCACCACTCCGCTCCGCACTACTTTGGAGTACTGCACTATGTGCTTTTTCAGGTCGGCGAGGCTGGCTTGCGCTTTGTTCTCTTGGATGACACCTATTATGGCATTCATGATCACTATGAAGAGTATGATAAACCCTTCGAATAAGTCCGCATACTCACCACTAGTCAGCGCCAGCGTGATAGACACCCCTGCCGATAGTAGTAGTATGATAATCATCAGATTTTGGAATTGGCGCAAAAAAGCCACGAATACACTCTCTTTCTTCGCCTCGTCCACTTTGTTTGCACCGTATTTTTTCTTGTGGTCGGATATGCGCGCACTGTCTAGCCCGCTCTCGCTACTGGATAGCTTGTCCAGCGCCTCCTCTTTGCTATAAAAAAACATCTCGTCTCCTATACCCAAGATATGACGCCACGCGCGCAGATATGCGTCCCGACACCAAAACCGCCAGCCAATATGTACCTAGATTGCGTCTTGCTACAAAACCCGCCCAGCCAATATGTGTTTTGATTGTGTCTCAGTACTAAACCAGCCAAGTCATTATATATCTAGATTGTATCTCGACACAAAAACCGCCAGACATTTGCATTGACGCGCAGTATGTGGTATATTATGCGTATGCATACAGAAGTTTTGTACGAAATCAAGAAATCCAAATTCATCGGGTACGCCTACCACGTGACTAGCGAGGCGCAGGTCAAGGATATACTGTCCACTCTCGCCAAATCGCACAAAAAAGCCACTCACACATGCTACGCCTACACTCTGTGCGACGACGGTGTGGTGGAGCGTTGCAGTGACGACGGCGAGCCATCCGGTACAGCAGGACGCCCTATACTCAATGTCATCAAACACAAAAATGCCCGCGACATTCTCGTGGTTGTGGTGAGATATTTCGGCGGGGTCAAACTAGGCGCTGGCGGACTGCTCCGCGCATACACCAAGTGCGCTAGTATGACTTTGGCAGAATAATGTATGTTTATAAATTTGACAATATTACTTTGATAGAATTATAATTTTCCGCCACAAGTGCGCCAGTATGACTTTGGCAGAATGATTTATCTTTATAAGTGCGACAATATTACTTTGACAAAATAATATATTTTGCTACAAGTGCACCAGTATGACTTTGATAGAACGATGTGTTTTTATAAGTGTGACAGTATAACTTTTGCAGAATTATATATTTTGCTATAAGGATGCCAGTATGACTTTGATATAATAATATATTTTTCATTTTCACTATTGACAATGCTCACATTGTATGCTAATATGTCAGCGAAAAGGAGATACCCATTATGAAATATTCCCACACAGAAGACAGGACCACTCTCATACACAAAATGATGAAGGAAGAAGAAAAAGAGCTCGACATCAAACACTACGGCACTGAGTCTACTTATCTGAAGAAGAAAGAACTCATCGAGCGTATGAATAATTGCTCTTGCTCACTCTCATCCTTCCCATTCAATATGCAATACTAATGTCTAGACGAAAAAAAAGAAGAACACCTAGCTTCGCTCACGTGTTCTCTTTTTTTATCTATATAGATATCTGACTAAACTAAATTCCGGCACTTAATATGTCGCAAGATTTGCAGATTTTGCTCTCTAGTGCAATTTATTTTATTTCAGTATTATCCACATTATCTTTTCTTTGTTTTAGGCTACTTTTCTCGTAAGCACTCATTCCGAATATGAAACAAACCACTACACCGATCACAGAACCTACTGCCCCCACGAAGAAAAATACCAAGTAATAAGCAGACATAATACAAAGATAACCCAAATAAAACATATACCTTAATAATAATAAAACAAAGAGTATACATCCTACAAAGTGCGAAATCATTCTTCTACTATAGTATTTTGGTGTTCTTTTTATGTCAAATACCGAATGGCCATCACTCACCATACCAGTATTCGTCAATTCATCGCCCGCGATTAAACTAATACAATAATTTACCGAATAGCACAACCCTGGTATCCACACCAACAACACAAAACTTACTAAAGGATTTGCCATACTAAAATCGCACCAGACGAATAAACCCGATAAGCCTAAAAGTACTAATATTACAAATCCCCAAAAGATACTACGTACTATCCCACCTAATTTTTTGGTTATTTTAGTATATTTCATTTGTTACCTCTATACTAGATGATAGCACAAATATTATGTTAATGTCAATTATTTTTGTCATTATAGAGACTATTAAGACACTTATCTGTCACGAATATCCATTCAGTGCGAGCATTTCACTTGCTTTTACCAGTCTTGCTTTGTTTGTATTTAGCTGATTTTGCTGTTTTTGGTAGATAGGCTCTGCTTTTACCAGTCTTGTTTTGGGCGAGATTTGTCCTTCACGTCATCGTAATACGCGAAATAATTGTCCTTAAACTTCTCGTCCGACGGCAAGCCCTGTAGCATTTCCTCTAGTTCCTCCGTCGTAAAGTCTGACAAGTCTATCCTCTCGTCGAAATACTCACTCAGCCTGCACAAATCTCTCTCGTTCATCACACTCCGTCTAATAGGTATATATTATCTCACTCACACTTTTTTATCAAGCGAAAAGTGGTGCAAATTGTCGAATGTTTGATATTTGTTCTAAAAAATTATCCAAAACCCACTTCGTTTTGTACAAAACAACCCACAGAGTTATCCACATTTCCACATTTCCACCGCGCAAAAAATGTTATCCACATTCTATCCACATACCCAAAATCCCTTATTTTCAAGGCAAAAGTGGACAATTTCACCCAAGTTATCCACATTTCCACATTATTTTATTTCAAAATTGGCTATTTTGTAGTAGTGGCATACGATATATACACATTATATTGTGTCAACTATTTTTGATGATATTTTTTGTGAAAAATTTTTGGCGAAAATGTTTGTTTTTTTTGTTATAATAGTATATACTAATGCTACGAGGTGGAGTAGATATATGAAGAAAACTATGAGTAAGAGAACATATCGTCTATTGATAATCTGTTTGGCAGTATGCTTGGTGGCATGTGGAGCTTTAGGCACATATGCGTATTTTGTCAGCCAAAAATCCGGCTCCGGCACTCACTCATTCGGTAAGATCGAGTTCACATTGGGTAACTCTGACGGTAATAACATAACTGATGAAACACTACCTGTCAATAGTACTGTAACTACAAATGGAGCCATACTGAGTAAAGATGTCACAATCAAAGCTGATGCTAATTCATCTGGTATGTATATTAGGTTCAAAGTCACATTTAGTTGCAAAGATAGTAACATGTCTGATATTATTTCTCAGTTGAATAATAATTTTAATACAGGAAATGAGGGTTATGATAATTTCAAAGCCGCTTGTTCTGCTACTAGAGACACCGACGGTTGGGTATACTATGTCAATAATCAATTAGTACCTATAGAAATAGAAGCAGATAGCAGTGCAGTGACTATATTGTCTACTACATCATTCTGCATCCCTACTGGTCTGACTGGCACACCTACTTCGGCAGATATAGAGGTCAAAATAGATATAGAGTCTATCCAATCAGCCAATATTGGCAAAACCTTATCTGAAGTAAGGAAGGCATTTGAATATGTACCACCTACTACTGGTAATTAATATCAAAAAAACTTTGGCACACTGCCAAAGTTTTTTGTTTGTCTATATCTAATAAATATTATCTTATTATTTACACATAGGTTAGATGAGGTTTATACTAGTCTCATCACTTATATTTAGACAAGGTCTATATCGGTCTCATCATCTGCATTTAGGTCTGATAAAGACTGCACTTATGTAATCGTTTGCATTTATGTCTAATAGAGACTACATTTGTCGCACTATTTACATTCAGGGCGGACAAGGTCTATTATTGTCTACTCATTCTAGCCTTTTGGCGCAGACGTTCGTCGTTAGTGAGCAGGATTTTGCGTATGCGCAAGTTTTTTGGAGTGACTTCGAGGTACTCGTCGTCGTTTAGGAATTCCAGGCTCTCCTCTATATTCAGCATTTTGACAGGGATGAGTCTGAGAGCCTCATCGCTACTGCTACTACGCATATTGGTCAGGTGTTTTTTCTTGCACACATTGACTGGGATATCGTCGCCTTTAGGATTTTGGCCTACCACCATACCTTCGTACACAGCAGTGCCCGGGGTAATGAATAGGTCGCCTCTATCTTGAGCATTGTACAAGCCATACACCACAGCGTCGCCAGTCTCGCACGCGATGAGCGAGCCAAACTCTCTACGGCGGATAGTGCCTTTGTGTGGCTGGTATTCGTGGAAAATGTTATTCATCACGCCTTCACCACGAGTGTCGGTCAGGAATTCGGATTTGAAGCCGAACAATCCGCGCTCTGGGATATAAAATTTCAATTTCATACGGCTATTGTGGTCGTCCATAGATATGAGTTCGCCTTTTCTATTCGCCATACGAGTGATGACAGAGCCGACGCAGTCTTTTGGCACGTCGATGTACAGTATATCTATAGGCTCGCACAGTTTGCCGTCTATTTCTTTGAGCAATACGCGTGGCATACTGACTTGAAACTCATACCCGTCGCGACGCATATTCTCTATCAGGATAGACAAGTGCATCTCACCGCGTCCGCATACTTTGAAGCTCTCGCTAGTCTCGCCGTCAGTCACGCGCAGGGACAAGTCTTTTATGGCTTCTTTGTATAGGCGTTCGCGCAAGTGTCTGCTGGTCACGTATTTGCCTTCTTTGCCAGCGAACGGGCTGTCGTTCACTAGGAATGTCATCTCCACAGTAGGTGGGTCTATCTTTACAAACTCGATAGGGGTGGCGTCCTCACGACTGCTGACAGTGTCGCCTATGAGACAGTTGTCCAGACCAGCGAGGCACACTATGTCGCCCACTTCGGCGCTGTCTGCCTGCACGCGTTGCAAGCCTTTGTATGCGAATATCTGCTGTATCTTGCCATTGACGCTCTTTGGCTCGTGGTAATTGGTCACTACTATGTTGTCGCCCAGTTTGACCTTGCCGGCAGTGATTTTGCCCACTACCAGTTTGCCGAGATAATCATTGTGCTCGGCTGACGACACCAGCATCTTGAACGGTGCGCTCTCGTCCCCCTCTGGTGCTGGGATGTGGCTGAGTATAGTCTCAAACAGCGGACGCATATCTGTGCCTACTTCGCCTTCTGATAGACTGCTAGTGCCGTTGCGCGCGGAGCAATACACGAACGGGCTGTCCAGCTGTTCGTCATTCGCGTCTAAGTCCATGAGGAGCTCTAGCACTTCGTCTTTTACTTCTTTTAGGCGTGCGTCTGGGCGGTCGATTTTATTGATGACTACCACTACGCGCAGGTTGAGTGCGAGCGCCTTTTCTAGCACGAAACGCGTCTGTGGCATAGTGCCCTCGAATGCGTCTACTACCAGCAATACGCCGTCCACCATTTTCAGCACGCGCTCCACTTCTCCGCCGAAATCTGCGTGTCCGGGGGTGTCTACTACATTGATTTTCACACCGTTGTACATACAGCTGGCGTTCTTTGCGAGTATGGTGATGCCTCTCTCACGCTCTATGGCGTTGGAGTCCATTACTCTGTCCTCTACCACTTGATTTTCGTGAAAAACATTGCCCTGCTTCAGCATTTCGTTGACTAGGCTGGTCTTGCCATGGTCTACGTGGGCAATGATAGCTACATTTCTGATTTTTTCGTTGGTCATAATATTTTCCTCTTTTTTAACGCTAGCAGTATAGCACACCGCTCGAGTTTTGGCAAGTACCTATCATATATTTTTGTCATTTTGGTCCAAATATATCCAAACTAGGCTACAAAAATGCCGTACCGCTAGGTACAGCATTCGCATATCGTCATGACGCCCACGCCTTAGGACACGTTCGGTTGGCTTTGAACCAATCGGTGTCTTTTAGTTTGGTGGCATTGTTGGCAAAATACATATTGACAGACAGCGCACTCGCCCCTGTAGCCAAGTCTGATGTCAGCACTATGTTGCCATTCATGGACGTGAATTCGCCCTTATTGTAGTCTATGCACAGCGTAGTCACATACACGTCGCTGGTGTAAGGCGCCACCCTGTCCACGAAAGCCTGTGTAGGGAATTGATTGGCATTAGTTTTGGTGTATTCGCTACTGCCTGCGCACGCACACACGCATACCACTTTTGGCTGTATAGCCTTGAGGAGTTTGGCTGATGACGAAGTCTTTGAGCCATGGTGCCCCGCCTTGTATAATTCCACTTTTGGCAAAGTATTTAACGTCACTAGGCTCTCTTCTCCGCCCGACTCTAGGTCGCCTGTGAATAAATAGTGCTTGCTGGCGCTCGCATTGCCGGGCACAGTCTGATTGATGATACAGCACACAGAGTAGTCGTTCTCAGTCTGGGCTTTTTCGGTATAATATCTGTGCGTCAATATCTCCAACTCTACGTTGTTGCCTAGGTCATACACTCTCTGCGCACCGTCAGTCTCGTTGTAGCATTGATAGGCATTGTACACCACTGTGCCGTTCCTATCCTTGGTCTCTTCTAGCTCGCGCAGGAAATTTTTGTACAATGTGGATGTGTCTTTTTGATTGGTCTGCGCGAAAGTGATCACTGTGCCTACGCGTAACTTGTCAAACAAACTAGGCACATTCGCCCCGGTAGAAAAGCCTGCATAATGGTCTTGGTGTGCGTGTGTGACTATGACATAGTCCAGCGCACCCTCTATGTATGGCGAGATGTAGTTGTATATAGGGGTCACACTGTCGGCGCGACTGCCTGCGTCTATCAGTATCTCGACAGAGCCTACCTTGATGAAAGTGCAGTCTCCAGTGTATTTATTGCCCAATTCCACGAAATGTATGGACAAATCTTTACTCTTGATGACGTCCACATTTATGTCGCCAGTCGCTATGCCAGACGAAGTGGTCGTTGTGTCCGGTATGACATACATAGTCCCGCCGAATACATAATTATTCAGCAAAAATCCCGACACTGTGCCCAATACCACCGCGAGCAGGCACCCCAAGAATACTACGAATTTGTTAGTGCGTTTTTGTTGTTTCTTAGCCATCTATCTCTACCCCCATTACTATAATAGTCCTGATTAGTTTTGTGCCAGCGAATAGGAAATGACTGGAGGTGTATTCTATATAATATATCCCTGCCACAGCCAAATCTATCGCGTCCACAGCCACTATGTCGTGCGATATGTCCTCTCGGTAATACATCGCCACCGTCACAGTGTCTGACATGTCCTTGCCGAATATGGTCACATCCACACCACCGTCCGACAGCGTGATGGCGCTCACTATGTCGTCTAGTGAGACAGGGTCATCACTCGCTTGCTCTAGCGTGGATTTCTGTGCTGATAGGTCTATCTCTATGTAGTCCTGCTCCGCCGACGCCACTCCGTTCACGTAGTAGTCATTGAATTCAAATATAGCATAACGCTGGGTCAAAAACACCCCTAACACAGCACCCGCTATCAGACACACTATCAGACATATCGCCACTGGCGACTTCTTTATCTTCTTTTGCGTCTTTTTGTCTACTGTTATCTCTACAGGTTGCGCCTTGGTCGTGGTCTTCTTTGCTCGCGCATTTTTGTAATCAGCCATATTTCCTCCTTAGTATATATATGAAAAGCCACCTTGTCGCTTTACAATAGTATATCATCCCGAGATGTTTTTTCCAAACAATTTCATCCCCAAATTTTCACCAATCACATTTTCACCAATCGCATACTTGCATCAGAACATCACCACTACTCATCATATAAATATTTCCTGTATTGTACACAAACATTGTGTTATAATGCCACATAGAAGATATATCTCCCACAATTTGCAAGTTTATTTGATAAATTAATAGAAGTTATAACTTTGGGGAAATAATTTATTATGAGATTAGAGACTGCTATTACCCAGCGGATATATGCACTATGTGATGAACGAGATATCACTCCGAACAAACTTGCTACACTAGCAGGTATGCCCGCTGGGTCGCTGAAGAGTATATTTTATGGCAAGAGCAAAAATCCCGGCACTAGGACTATACTGGATTTGTGCCAAGCACTGAATATCACTCTGTATGATTTCTTTGACGATGACTTATTTCGCGATGTCGACTTAGAAGGCACATATTGAGTAATGGGAATTTACTCTTGACTTTGGTGAATGTATATGATATACTATATGTGATCACATAAGTGATGTGCGTCATTTTCAAAAAAAGGAGAATGTTATGAATAATGAAGAATACAAGAATGCAAATAAAGAACTCGGACAAACTACAGACGAGACGCTAAAAGATTATGAAGGCAAGACTATAGGTGATTATATCGAAGAAAGTGATATGTTTACTTCTAAAGAAAACACTTACAAATGGCAAAAGTACACTAAAGGTCGCACTATAATGGAGCGCCTCATAGACTCGATGGAAGATAATACTAGAGAAATGGACTAATACTTAGTACCTTGTTTCAGGCGGTAACACTCATGCCTGTGACTCGAAAAAAAAGTCGTATCACACTAGATACGACTTTTTTTGGTAGTCCCAAGGGGAATCGAACCCCTGATACCGCCGTGAAAGGGCGGTGTCTTAACCGCTTGACCATGGGACCATATCGGACGCGGGAGTACCGCGGGATTATTAAATTGGTAGCGGTGATAGGACTCGAACCTATGACCTAACGAGTATGAATCGTTCGCTCTAACCACCTAAGCCACACCGCCACACTGCATATATTACACAAAACTGCGACATTTGTCAATAATTTAGAGAAAAATATTTTAATTTTTTTTATTTTTCCTGCCCACACAGCACATTGCCACCGCCAAATAGCAATTTTTGCGTATAATTTTCTCCACATTGGGTCAAACTAGCACTAACACTTATAGGAGGTTTTATGGATATCAGAGAAAAGAGAGTGCTGACCAATATGACATACTACGCGTTGCTGGGCATAGCATTCGCGCTGTGCGGATTATTCGCGTGGGCAGTGGCTAGTTTCGACGTGCCTATGTGGGCTATGATCATCTACTACGTGTGGATAGCAGTGGCTATCGGCGTGCTGGTGCTGGACATCATTTGCACTATCACCAAAGGTAGCAAATTCATCGCCGGCATCATTATGTACTGCCTAGTACTGAGCGCTGTCGCTATGGCTGTCGTGCTTTACTTCGTGCTGGCTGGCACAGGTCGTATGCCTGCTGACGTCGTAGGTATGTACGAAGTAATGATGGCTCTGTCTGGTAGTATTTCGTTATTCCTGATCGCCACATTCTTGGTAGGCGAATGGAATATCCAGTACGACTTGGACTTGGAGGAGATGTAATCAAAAAAATCCTATGAGCTATATCATAGGATTTTTTGTTGCGATAGTTTTATTTGTTGCGTTAGTTATTCTTCTCATGAGGCAATCATATGTCCACCATATTGCACTCACTGCTGGCGAAGATGATACAAAACTATCTAAAAAAATATTGTTATTTTCTAGCACATATTTATTCTAGCGTCATCGGAATGATAACATATATGGTAAAAATTGTCAATCGCATTTTTCGTTAAAATAGTCAAAAATGATAAAAAATATGAATTTTTTGCTATTTTTTCTACTTTTTTTGCATTTTTTGGATTTTTTTCGCATTTTTTTGAAAATTATTAAATTTTTCAGAAAATTATCTAAATATAATTTTATTTTTTATATATTTATCCAAACAATCCATACTTGCCTGCTGATAAAATTTTTATTTATTCTAATACTCCATACTTGTCCACTGATAAAACTTTTATTTATTCTAATACTTTATATTTGTCAGTTGATGAAATTATTATTTATTCAAACAATCCATCCACTGTCAGTACTTGACCGCTGATGAAATTTGCTTCGTCGCTTGCCAAAAAATACACTGCGTCGGCGATGTCTTTTGGTGTGCCTAGTCTCCCCAACGGCGTGCGAGCGACCAGGTCGGCTTTCTCGTCATCGGTATACGCATTTAGCATATCTGTGTCTATCACGCCCGGGCAGACGCAGTTCACGTTCACGTGGCTAGGGGCTAGTTCTTTCGCCAGTGCTCGGGTGAATGCTATCACTCCGCCTTTGCTCGCGCTATATGCCACCTCCACACTCGCACCGCGCTCGCCCCAAATGGACGACACGTTGACTATCTTGCCATATTTTTGACTAATCATATGTGGGCAAAAAGTGTGAGTGGTGTGGTACACTGATGTGAGATTGGTGGACAATATTGCATTCCATTCGTCAGCAGTGGTGTCTATCAGCAGTTTCTCGAGCGACACGCCAGCATTGTTGACCAGCACATCCACACCGCCGAAGCGCTCAGCGATGTCGGCGCGCATTTTCTCCACCTGTACCACATCTGACACGTCAGCACACACTGTCATAATGTTAGGATTTTGCTCACGCAGTACGTCAGCCAATCTCTCGGCACTCTCGCGCGAATGGCAGTAATTGATGACCACATTGTAGTCATGTTGCGCGAATTTCACCGCTATCGCTCTGCCTATGCCACGCGATGCGCCCGTAATAAGTACTGTTTTTCTCATAAATCACCTATATATTATATCCCTAATGCAAAGTGGATATCTAATCCCCCTCGCGAACATAAATCACCTATATATTATATCCTAAATGTGCGTGATTGTCCAATATTTTGACGGTCAGCGAGTATTATTTCTATTTAGTCAAAGGTAGTATATGTATATCGTACAGTCAAAATTAGTCAAAACGATAATATATGTATATCGTCTAATCAAAAAGTGATGTACATTATATAAATGCAAAAATATTCCCATTTAGCCGATAGATGTATACGAAATATTTCTATTTAGTCAAAATGCGACATATATTGTATTGATGAGAAGATTTGATATCAAGGCGAATACATACAGGCTAGGTTCGGCGTGGGCTAGGCACAAGGCGTGGCTGTGTTTTGCGTTGTTTATAGTCGCGGTGTCGGCATTCACTGGGCTGATATCGGCTATCAAGTTTTACAACGGCGTACTGCCTGTCAGTTTCTCCAATGTCGCATTCCTAAATTATCTCAAAGGTAGCACCAATTTCGCCATGATGCTTGCGTCCAATCTACTCTCCACTGCGCTATTCGTGGGAGTGGTGTTCGTGACTTTTGGCTCGGTGTGGTGCAGACCGCTCGGGGTGGTATTCTTGATGTATTACATATATGCTAGGATTATCACTATAGTCAGCCTGCTACTGTGCTATGGCTTCATCAATTCGCTCATATTGTTTCTGTGCTTGCTGGCGTTCTCGGTGGCGTACATTGCGCTTTTCTGCTGGCTGACGGTGAATAGTCTCGATATTTGCGCGCAGAGTGGGAGATATTTCCGCGAATGTATGCATCGGTCGTACTGTACGGTCAATATCTTCGCGCTGTTCGCGTTTTGCGTGCTGGCAGAGGCGATCACTATGTGCGTACTAAAGAATTTTCTTATAATACTGGTATATTGATTGCCTCGGCGCCGAAAATTTGGTACAATATCTCTGTCAAAAGGAGAAAACAATGAAAGAATTAAAAGGAACAAAAACAGAACAAAATCTAATGACAGCATTCGCTGGCGAGTCGCAGGCGCGCAATAAATATACATATTACGCATCCAAAGCGCGCAAAGACGGCTACGAACAGATAGCAGAGATATTCTTGGAGACGGCGGATAACGAAAAAGAGCACGCCAAGATGTGGTTCAAACTACTGCATGGCGGAGCAGTGCCTAGCACTATTGACAATCTCGAGGACGCCATGAACGGCGAGAATTACGAATGGACAGACATGTACGCACAGTTTGCTCAGACCGCCCGCGAGGAAGGCTTCGACAGGATAGCATATCTTTTCGACGAGGTGGGCAAGATAGAGAAAGCCCACGAGGAGCGCTACAAGAGATTGCTCGCCAATGTCAAGGGTGACCTAGTGTTCTCAAAGGACGGCGACTGCGTGTGGCAGTGTATGAATTGCGGACACATCTGCGTCGGCAAGAAAGCCCCTGCTGTGTGCCCAGTGTGCGAGCACCCACAGGCATACTTCAAACTACTGAACGAGAATTATTAAGACACTCTACCTTAATTGCTGAATGAACATTACAAATCTGCTCTACCTTAACTATTGAATGAGCATTACAAATCTGCTCTACCTTAACTATTGAATGAGCATTACAAATCTGCTCTACCTTAACTATTGAATGAGCATTACAAATCTGCTTTATCTTCAAACTGCTGAATGGGCATTACTAATATGTTCTACCTTAACTGCTGAATGAGCACTAATACGCTCTACATCCACCACGAATGTGTGGTGGATTTTTGTATCACACATATTCAGACACTGTGCGCAAAATGGACAGGACTTTTGCACCTGAGCACGTTATCACGCACAAATACTACCACCCCACACCTTATCAATGCTTGCCACCTATTGACAAAATGTGCAATATGTGGTACAATAGTCAGTGTTAAGGAGATAATATGGCTAATAACTTAATGAAACTAATAGACGAATCTGTAAAAATAGCAATATTCTCACACGTCAATCCAGACGCAGACGCGCTGTGCTCATCCATAGCGCTAAAAGAAATAATTAGGAATAATTTTGATGACAAATATGTAGACGTCTTCACTGACGGCGAGATAGGCAATCTATATACCCCTATATTGCGCGACAATGTGGTGAATCCGTCGCCATTCGCGAGCTACGACCTGGCTATCATACTCGACTGCCCAGATATCTCTCGCATAGGCAAATACCGCGAGCTGGCGGAGAAAATCCCCCACACAGTGAATATAGACCACCATGGCACGAACACCAAGTTTGCCGAAGTCAACTGGGCTTCGACCGAGGTGTCCAGCACGTGCGAGTTTGTGTACCTGCTGGCTAAGGCGTCTAACCTAGTCATTGACAAAGATATAGCGAAATTGCTCTATCAGGGCATTTTGACAGATACGAATTGCTTCACATCCAGCACTATGACGCAAAAGACACACCAAGTGCTGAGTGATCTGCTGGCATATAAATTCAACGCCAACCTTATCAAAGAGTACTACTTCGGTAGCCAGTCACTCGGCAAGACCAAACTGGAAGCCAAGGCGCTCGGGTCTATCAAACTGCACCACAACGACACTGTGGCTATGATGAAGATTACCCGCAATGACCTCGACCGAAATGGACTCGCATTCGAGGATACTATGGGTCTGGTGGATAAGGGTATGGCTATAGATGGGGTTAAGATATCAGTATCCCTCATCGAAAAAGAACCAAACTTCATCTACGCCAGCCTGCGTGGCAAAGGCTCAGATGTAGACGTGTCCGTCATCGCTAGCCGTTTCGGCGGAGGTGGTAGCGCTACAGTCGCTGCCTTCCAGTACGAAGGCGAGATCAGAGACCTCGAACAGCAAGTCTTGGAATTCATCAGGACAGAGACAGACGAACTCACCTCTGACCCAGACGAGAAGCAATTATTCTAATACAAATATCAATTATTCTAAATGTCTTTGACCTACACAAAAATCAGTTATTCTAAATATCACCACTTAAGATGGGAGAAAAGTTAGGATGTCTCAGAACTAGAAGAATTGCTGAGAGCACAAAATGTGACTCTGCCAGCAGAGCAAAACGTAAGGCAATCAGTCCTGCAGATAATAATAGACAAAGTGAGCAAAGTAGACTAATAACCACAAGGTAAATAGTGTAGACTAGTAATCAATCAAGCAGATAGACAGAAAGAAATATACGTCCAACATAAAAGTTTTTGGAAATAAAAAAAGTTAGAACTGAGTGGGACGCTAAAAAAAAGATTGGCTTTTTTCGGTTGTGGATATCGTCGGTGCTCCAATCGATAAACATTGTGATAGTACTCGAAAATATTGGAACAAACTAAAAAAGGAAAGATAATTTATGAATAAAGAATTGCAATTTTTGGTATATGCTATACCAAATGAAGATATTAAAGTAAATGCCGTTGTAAAAGATGAAACTATTTGGCTTACGCAAAAAGCAATGGCAGAACTTTTTGATTGTTCGGCAGATAATATTTCATTACACTTGAAGAATATCTTCAAAAGCAATGAATTAGATGAAAATTCAGTTACCGAGAAAATCTCGGCAACTGCAAATGACG